>CAZFTV010000286.1:1057-1540 GCA_964521765.1 uncultured Eubacteriales bacterium | reverse complement strand
AGCATCATTGGGCAGTAGGACACAATCTTCTTGAACATAGGTGAACATGCTATCTGGCCAGTGAAGCATTGGGGCTTCCACAAAGGCGAGGGTTCGATGTCCAATAGAAAGGGTATCTCCGGTCTTCATCGTCCTGAAATCCAACGATCATGAGGCTGTGGCCGTCGAGATATTTGACCCTGACGCCGGAGCCGAAACGCCGCCTCAGACTCGAGACCAGGTAAAGCAGCCCGAGGTTCGGAAAGACGGCGTGATAATAGGATTCTTTTCTCGGCGGGTCGGCCAGGAGGATGTTCATGCGCTCTCTTCTCCCCTCCCGGCCCCCTTCGGCCCGGAGGCTTGAAGATGAAGATGGAGGATCTTGCCCGAGGCCGTGGCCAGGGGCGGCCGCCGCTCTACGGTCAACAACCCGCCCTCCCGCCAGGCGCTGCTCATGACCGTCTCGACGCCCCCGCCGCGGCCGAGAGACTCGAGGAACGTCCG
>CAZFTV010000286.1:0-1010 GCA_964521765.1 uncultured Eubacteriales bacterium | reverse complement strand
GGGGCGGCCAGCAGCTTGAGAACGGGCGCCCCGTCCGGCCCCTCCTCCTCCAGAAGCTGGAAATCGGTCGGGCCGCCGCCGAAACGGGCCGGGAGGTCGACCTCGAGGACGCGCATGATATCGGAGTCCATGAAGTTCATGCCGCCGCAGGTCAGCTTCTCGGGGCTGCGGATGGAGTGGAGATGTTTCCGCCAGCCGAGTTCCTGGAGGGGGCAGCCGCACGGCCGACCGTTCAAAACGGCCGTGTCGCCCATGGAGACGTTGAGCAGCAGGAGAGGGGCCGCGGGCGAAAGCGAGGTGAAATACGCCGTCCCCTTCCGCCGGCCGCCCTCCCCGGCGGCCCCTTTCGTGATGACGGCGTGCAGGTCATCGAGGAGATGGATGTCGTCCGGCGCCCCGGGCGAAAAACATCCGTAGCCCACCGGCCCGGTCTCCATGATGCCGTACTTCGGAAGGACGGAGGCGCCCGTGCGCCTGATCGTTTCCAGTCGGCTCGCCGTGCAGGGCTCGCCGGCGATCGTCATCTGCGCCCCGCGCAGATCCGCGCCCGCCCGCAGCGCGGACAGGCTCACGCGCAGGGCTGAGCTCGGGTAGCTGAGCAGGTAGGGAGTCCTTCCCCGGCTCAGGGTCTCGGTCATCCAACGCACGATGGGAGAGGGGTCTTCGAGAGAGACATGCTCGGGCCGGGGCATGGGGAAGCCGGCCAGCGCCGCCCCCGCGGCCAGGCCGCGGTTGGCCCAGCGGTATCGGGGATGGAGGGCGCCGTCCGAGGCGTCGAGCTGGGAAAACCAACGGTCGGGAGGGGCTCCGAACCGGCTGAACTCGAGCAGCGAAAAGAGAGCGCCGCCTCCCGGGACTTCCCAGGTCGCCTTGCGCCACGAGTCTCCGCCCCGGACATGAAGGGCCAGACCGCTGTCCGCCGAGCACTCCTTGAGAAACCGCAGGTCGAAGGAAACGGGCGTGCCGGCGCTGCGGCTGCCCCCGCTTCGCAGGTTCAGATGCGCGCGCCG
>CAZFTV010000285.1:847-1577 GCA_964521765.1 uncultured Eubacteriales bacterium | reverse complement strand
GTAGAGGTTGAACACCATGGATACGGTGGTATCCAGCGGCGAGCCATCGGGGCTCGCGAGCGTTCCTTGGTACTGGATACCGCGCGGGAAAATGGCGAGGGGCGATGCTGTTATGAACAGCAAGGCCAGAAGCCCAAGGCGATCGAGAATTATAAGAAGTTCCTCGACTTGTGGAAGGAGGCCGACCCGGGCCTTCCAGAAGTCCCGGACGCCCGCAAGCGCCTGGCCGCGCTGTAGGCGAAAAGCCCGGCTTTCCATCGCGGTAACTGTCAGCCTGGGATATTGAGAGCAGAGAATAGCTCTGCCTCCTGAATTCGTTTGGCTGAACAAGCCGGCGCGCTTCCCCAGGTAAATGAATCCGGGCGATTTCGCATCCTCTCCGGCCGGGCACATCACCAACGACGGAACGCAACCTCCGGTGTTTTCGTCTTAAGGAATGGATGAACATTTTAATGCGGCTCTCTCATTCTCTATGGTTTGGGACGTTATGCATGGTGGCCGGCCTTAGCGTCCATGGTGATTCCGGCGTCTTTGATCCGTCTGGAAATCATGCGGGACTGCAAAACCTATCTCGGCCGGCCTGCCCACTCAACATGAGGGAGAATCCATAACGCTTCCCGGGAGGCCAATATGAATTTCGGGTTATTCAACCGGCTAGGAAAAAAAGCGGATTTTAGGCTTTGGATCACAGGACTTGCCCTTGCACTTCTTGCTTGTGTATGCGCGGGCC
>CAZFTV010000285.1:0-809 GCA_964521765.1 uncultured Eubacteriales bacterium | reverse complement strand
CCCGCGGCTTGGCCGGGCTCTGAGCCCGCTCTTAATCAGGCTTCAGGCCTTCAACTGGAGATCGCTCCGGCCGAGGCGCTCTACGGGACGCCGTTCTCGATCAAAGTCACGGGCCTGGAAAATGGCGAACACGTCACGATTAAAGCCCGATCGACCGATATGAAGAAGATCGAATGGGAGTCCTCGGCCGTCTTCGAGGCCGATGCGTCCGGGACCGTCGACCTCGCCGTCCGGGCGCCCCTCTCCGGGAGCTACAGCGGCGCCGACGTCTTCGGCCTGCTGTGGTCTCTGCGGCCCTTAAATCCTCCGGAGGGGAGAAGGATCGGCTACAGCGAGGACGAGACCTCCGGCTGCGCCGTGGAGCTCACGGCCACGGACTCGAAGGGGAGAGCGGCCTCGGCGCGCCTGGAGCGCCTCTTCCAGATGCCCGACCGCAGACTCGTCCGCGTAGCCCTGGAAAAAAACGGGCTGCGCGGCGCGCTGTATCATCCGGAACAGGGAGGCCCATTCCCCGGTGTCCTGATCCTTGCCGGGTCGGGCGGCGGCATCTACGAGTGGCTGGCCCAAGCCATGGCCTCCAACGGATTCGCCGCGCTCACCCTGGCCTATTTCAGGTATCGGGACCTTCCCCCGGAGCTCGTGGAGATTCCCGTTGAGTACTTCGAGCGCGCCGTGGAATGGATGAAGACGCAGCCTTCGGTCAGGCCCGACCGGATTGCCGTCGCAGGCGGCTCCAAGGGGGGCGAGCTGGCTCTGCTCCTCGCCTCGCGCTTCATCGATTTCCAGGCCGTCGCAGCCTGGACCCCGGG
>CAZFTV010000284.1:0-1587 GCA_964521765.1 uncultured Eubacteriales bacterium | reverse complement strand
GTCTTCGAGGGACATATAGAACCGGGACGAGCCGGGGTCGCCCTGGCGGCCAGAGCGTCCGCGCAGCTGATTGTCGATGCGCCGCGCCTCGTGGCGCTCGGTCCCGATGACGTGGAGACCCTCGAGCGCGACGACCTTATTGTGCTCCTCGAGCGTCGTTGCCGCGACCTCTTCAGTGGCCTTGGCGAGCTGTTCGGGCGTCGCCTTGGCCGGTTCGATCCCGGCCTTCTTCAGGTTCTCCCGGGCCAGGAACTCGGGGTTGCCGCCGAGCAGGATGTCCACGCCGCGGCCGGCCATATTGGTGGCGATGGTCACGGCGCCGACGCGGCCGGCCTGGGCGATGATCTGGGCCTCCTGCTCGTGGTACTTGGCGTTGAGGACGACGTGCTTGACGTTCTTCCTCCGGAGCAGAGTGCTGAGGTGCTCGGACTTTTCGATGGAGACCGTGCCGACGAGAAGGGGGCGGCCCTTGCCGTGGCTCTCCATGATCTCCTCGACGACGGCGTTCCACTTCTCGCCCGCCGTCCGGTAGATGACGTCCGGGCATTCCAGGCGGATGAGGGGCATGTTGGTCGGGACCTCGACGACGTCCAGACCGTAGATGTGCCGGAACTCCTCGGCCTCGGTCAGGGCCGTTCCGGTCATCCCCGCGAGCTTCTTGTACATGCGGAAGTAGTTCTGGAAGGTGATGGAGGCCAGGGTCTGGTATTCCTGCTCGACCTTGACCTTCTCCTTGGCTTCCAGGGCCTGGTGGAGGCCGTCGCTGTAGCGGCGGCCGGGCATGAGGCGGCCCGTGAACTCGTCGACGATAACAACCTCGGAGTCCTTCACCATGTAATCCACATCCCTCTTGAACAGCAGGTGAGCTTTCAATGCCTGGTAGATGTGGTGCACCCAGTCCATGTTTTGCGGGTCAAAGAGATTCCCCACGCCAAGAAGCTTTTCGGCTTTTTCGACCCCCTCCTCCGTGAGGTTCACTGTCCGGGCCTTTTCATCGACCTGAAAGTCAATATCGCGCCGCAGCTTGGGGACGATGCGGTCAATCCTGTAGTACTTGTCGGTCGATTCCTCGGTGGGTCCGGAAATAATCAGAGGGGTGCGTGCCTCGTCAATCAGGATGGAATCCACCTCGTCGACGATCGCGAAGTTAAACCCGTGCTGGACGCAGTCACGCAGATCGTACTTCATGTTGTCGCGCAAATAATCGAAGCCGAATTCGTTGTTGGTGCCGTAGGTAATGTCGGCTCCATAGGCCGCCCTGCGCTCTTCGTCGGTCAATGGATGCTGGATACAGCCGACCGACAGTCCCATGCGGCGGTAGATCTTCCCCATCCATTCGCTGTCACGCCCGGCCAGATAATCATTCACCGTGACGATATGAACCCCCTTCCCTTCCAGCGCGTTGAGGTAGGCCGGGAGGGTGGCGACCAGAGTTTTGCCTTCCCCCGTTTTCATCTCGGCGATTTTTCCATGGTGCAGAACCATGCCGCCAACCAGCTGGACATCGAAGTGCCTCATCGACAAAGTGCGCAGCGACGCCTCCCTGACCGCGGCGAACGCCTCCGGCAAAAGATCATCCAGCGGCTC
>CAZFTV010000283.1:0-1599 GCA_964521765.1 uncultured Eubacteriales bacterium | reverse complement strand
GGAAGAGTGCGTGGGTTCGATTCCCTCCGCGCCTACCAGGACCAGAAGCCGCCACGGGCCGACGGCCCGTGCGAGGGTCAGGTGCTTTTTATTATCGAAATGAAGACAACTCGAACGGAAATGTTTTGAACCCGCCGGGGGAGTCTTTTCGATCACATTCCCTTCGAAGACATGAGAAGGCGGCCTTTTCTCTTCGCGACCGGAAGGCGGGACTCCCGAGGCTTCAACGGCCTGAGGCCGTAAAAGACGCAGGACAACATGGCTGAGGCAAAAGACAGAAAAGCGAAAGAGCCGGACGCGGCGCTCGAGACGCTGCGCCACAGCGCTTCCCATCTGATGGCTCAGGCCGTCCTGGAGCTCTACCCCGGGACCAGGGTCGGCATCGGGCCGGCCGTGGAGAACGGCTTCTACTACGACTTCGAGCGTGACGAGCCCTTTACGCCCGAGGACCTGGAAGCCATCGAGCGGCGGATGATGGAGCTCGCCGCGGCCGACCAGCCCATCAAAAAGGTCGTCCTCCCCAAGGAGGAGGCCGTCCGCCTGTTCAAGGAAAAGGGGCAGGACCTGAAGGCGGAGCTTATCCTGGAGAAGGGAGGAGAGAGCGTGTCCTGCTTCGAGCAGGGCGGGTTCGTGGATTTCTGCCTGGGCCCTCACGTGCCCTCGACGGGCGCGCTCAAGCACTTCAAGCTCCTCTCGGTCTCGGGCGCCTACTGGAAGGGCGACGAGAAGAAGGGCCGGCAGCTCCAGCGCATCTACGGCACGGTCTTCTTCAAGAAAGAGGACCTCGACGCCTACCTGACCATGCTCGAGGAGGCGCGCAAGCGCGACCACCGCCGCCTCGGCCAGGAGCTCGACCTCTTCAGCACCTCGGAAGACCTGGGCGCCGGGCTCGTGCTCTGGCACCCCAAGGGCGCCCGGGTCCGGGCCGTCATCGAGCAGCACTGGCGCGAGCGCCACTGGAAGGGCGGCTACGAGATCCTCTACACCCCTCACATAGGCCGGGAGACCCTGTGGCAGACCTCGGGACACCTGGATTTCTACAAGGAATCCATGTATGCGCCCATGCCGATCGACGAGCAGAATTATTACCTCAAGCCGATGAACTGCCCGTTCCATATCCAGATCTATAAATCCCGCCTCCGCTCCTACCGCGACCTGCCCCTCCGCTGGGCCGAGCTGGGCACGGTCTACCGCTACGAGCGGTCGGGCGTCCTCCACGGCCTGCTCCGGGTCCGGGGGTTCACCCAGGACGACGCCCACCTGATCTGCACCCCCCAGCAGATGGAGGACGAGATCCTGCGCGTGCTCGACTTCTCGATCTCCATCCTCAAGGACTTCGGCTTCTCCGACTACAAGATCGAGCTGTCCGTGCGCGACCCGCAGAATGCCGCCAAGTACGCCGGCTCGGACGAGATGTGGAAGCGGGCCGAGGCCTCCCTGGTCAAGGCCCTCGTCGCCCGGAGCCTGGCCTACGAGCGCATGGAGGGCGAAGCGGTGTTCTACGGCCCCAAGATCGACATCAAGACCAAGGACGCCATCGGTCGGATGTGGCAGTGCACCACCATCCAGTTCGACTTCAATAATACCGCCCGGTTCGAC
>CAZFTV010000282.1:715-1602 GCA_964521765.1 uncultured Eubacteriales bacterium | reverse complement strand
CCGTGACCTACAACGACATGCGCGTCGAGCGGGGCCCGGACGGCGTCCGCCTGCGCGTGGTCGTGGACATGTGAGGAGCGCCATGGACATCCGCAAGGTCGACGACAACACCTGGGAAATCCCCCGGCAGGGGGAGATGAAGGTCCCGGCGGTCATCTACGCCTCTGCACGTCTCATGGAGGACATCAAGCGCGACCAGACCCTGACCCAGGCCCGGAATGTCGCTTGCCTGCCGGGCATCCTCGAAAAAGCCTACGTCATGCCCGACGCCCACCAGGGCTACGGCTTTCCCATCGGCGGCGTGGCCGCCTTCGACGCCGCGGAGGGGATCATCTCTCCCGGCGGCGTCGGGTACGACATCAACTGCGGGGTCCGGCTGCTGCGCACGGATTTCCGGGAGGACGACATCAAGGCCAGGCGGCGCGAACTCCTGGCCGAAATTTTCAAGGAGGTGCCGGCCGGCGTGGGAAAGGCGGGGGTGACGCGGCTCGGGAAGGCCGAGCTCCGTGAGATCCTGGTCAAGGGAGCGGAATGGGCCGTGGAGCAGGGCTTCGGGACGCGGGAAGACCTGGCCTTCACCGAGGAGAACGGCCGGATGCCGGGCGCCGAATGGCGTCACATCTCCGAACGGGCCATAGAACGCGGCATCCCCCAGCTCGGAACCCTGGGCGCCGGTAATCATTTTCTCGAGTTCCAGAAGGTCGAGAAAATCTTCGACCCCCGAACGGCCGCGGCTTTCGGCATCGACGCCGAAGGGCAGATCCTGGTCATGATCCACTGCGGCAGCCGCGGGCTGGGCCATCAGGTGGCGACGGACTACATTAAGCTCATGGAGGACAGGGTGGGGGTCAAGGGGCTCCCGGACCGGGAGCTCGTCCACGCCCCGA
>CAZFTV010000282.1:0-705 GCA_964521765.1 uncultured Eubacteriales bacterium | reverse complement strand
GCTCGAGCGTCGGCCGGGAGTACTACGCCTCCATGGCCGCGGCGGTCAACTACGCCTTCGCCAACCGGCAGATGATCGCCCACTGGGTGCGGGAGGTGTTCAAGAGGGTTCTGGGCCGCGCGCACGGCATGCGACAGGTGTTCGACGTCTGTCATAACGTGGCCAAGGTCGAGACCCATACGGTCGGCGGCGCGAAGAGGAAGGTCTGCCTCCACCGCAAGGGCGCGACGCGGAGCTTCGGCCCGGGGAGGAGCGAACTTCCCGAGGCCTACCGCTCCGTAGGTCAACCGGTCATCATCCCGGGAAGCATGGGCACGGCGTCTTATATTCTGGCGGGGACGGACGAGGCTGAAAGTCTGAGCTTCGGCTCCACGGCCCACGGCGCGGGCCGGGTCATGTCGCGCCACGAGGCGATGCGCCGCTTCCGGGGGGAGGAGATCCGAGACGAGCTCGCCCGACGCGGCATCGAGCTGCGGGCCACGAGCTGGAAGGGCGTGGCCGAGGAGGCCTCGGCCGCCTACAAAGACGTAGACGAAGTCGTGCGCGTCTCGGACGAGGTCGGGCTGGGGAAGCTTGTGGCCCGGGTCGTGCCCCTGGGCGTCATGAAGGGGTAGGGAAGGCAGCATCGTTTTTGTGATGTCTTTGATTTTCATGGGGTCCTGTCGCAGCCCATCCCTGCCGGCCTCGCTCCCCACCTTGAAAAGG
>CAZFTV010000281.1:0-1620 GCA_964521765.1 uncultured Eubacteriales bacterium | reverse complement strand
GTGCGTCTTTTGAGATGGGTACAATGCCAAGGAACTTACGAGACGCACAACTAGGGCCCGCGGCCGTCGAGGACGGCGACCTTGACCCCCGGGCCGAGGGTTTGGCCCCTTCCCCCCCCCGCCGGC
Source organism: uncultured Eubacteriales bacterium (assembly GCA_964521765.1). Taxonomy (GTDB): domain Bacteria; phylum Acidobacteriota; class Aminicenantia; order Aminicenantales; family JAFGAV01; genus JAFGAV01. The sequence goes on along the minus strand of CAZFTV010000281.1, from coordinate 1,494 downwards.
AGGGCCTCCACTTCCCGGAAGGGAATCCCCCGCTCGGCGAGCAGGACGCGTATCGAGTGAAATGGCCCGGTCTGGAGCAGGATAGGCCGCTCGGCCCGGGCCAGGCGGTCGAGTTTCCTGTGCATGAGCAGAGTCCGGCCCGTCTGCTGGACGGCATTCGACCCCAGGACGATTCCCAGATTCATCAGAGCTAGAACCAGGAGAAGAGCGGCGTAGACCCGAGCGATTTTTCGGCCGGGGCCGAGCCGGACCAGGAAGAATATCAAGGTCAGCGGCAGAAGCCACGTCTGGGGCGCCAGGCGCGCCCACCAGCATTGGGGGTTGATGAAGATCGTCATCGCCACGAATAGAAAAAACCCCAAGTACGGAAGAAAGCGTTTGACTCTCCAGAGCATCTCCGCGCCCACAAGCGGAAGGATGAGCAGAAATATCCCCCCGAACAGCGGCCCGAACCCTCCCGCCCGGATCGTCGTGTTTCCGAACCACGCCACTTCGTCGACGGTGACGGTGAAGGGGATTTTCCACCGGGTGGTCCGGGGATAAGACACATAGTCCGAGCGCGACATCAGGGAGATGAAGAATGCCTCGAACCTGTTCTTGTCCTCCAGGTTCGGGGGGGTGGATAAAAAACGCTTCATTTCCAGGTCATCGAAGGCCCGGGGCCCGTAGGCCGGGTGGAGGGGATGGCCGAAATTCTTCCAGTTGGTCAGGTAGGGGTTGTAGCCCGCCGCCCCGAAGCCGATGACGCCCGCCGCAAGGCACGCCGTCCCGGCCTTGAGGAGCCAACGGAATTCTCGCTGCAGGAGAAAACCGGCCAGCAGCCCGCCGGACAGGAAAAAGGCGTATCCCAGCCCCGGGAACTTGGTGTTGATGATCAGCACGAGGGCCAGGCTCAGGGTCGCGAGCTCGAGCGGCCTCTTTTCCCGCCACAGGACGAGGGTCAGGGCGAAGAGGGAGGTCAGGAGCGAGGCCATGTGGCCGTCCACGTAATAGGAATGCAGCGTGCAGATCGTCACCGGGTTGAGGGCCGCCAGAGCGGAGAACAACAGCGCGCTCCGGAACTTCACTCCGGGGAAGTCCAGCAGGGCGTGGAGAGCCAGGGCGAAGGCGGCATACAGGAGCACGATGTTGAAGACCTTGCCGGATTGGATGCGGCCGGTCACCTTATAGAAGGCGGCGGCGTTCGTTTCGGCGGACTTTGGAAAAGCGACCGTCCAGGGAGAGCGGGGCAAGGGCTCGTAGGCCGGACTGCGACCGTCGGGGTCGAGGGGGCGCTCGACGGGATTCCAGCCCGTAGCGAGCTGAATGACCGTGTTCTGGTGGTAAGCCCGTCCGTCGTAGGACGTGTCGATGAAAAAATCGGCGACGAGAGCCGCGGCCAAAGTCAGGGCGACAACGAAGCCCAGACCGAGCGCCGCCGTTTTTTTAGCGGAGCCCGGAGTCAACTTGGAGGGGGAACCCGCTTCGCGTTTCCCCCTTCCAACGGTCGCTTCG
>CAZFTV010000280.1:0-1625 GCA_964521765.1 uncultured Eubacteriales bacterium | reverse complement strand
CTGCCAGAACGAGGAGAGCGGCCCAGGGGAAACGGCCGTCCCGAATGAGCGCCGCTCCGTCGATGAACCAGCGGTTGGGCGTCAGGATGCCGACCGCCCGGAAGGTCTTGGGCATCGCCTCCGGGTTTATCATCGAGCCGCCGAACAGGCTGAAGGCCAGGATGATCGGCGCGCTAAGAGCCCCGGCCTGGTTGCGGTTCCGGAAGAGCGCATGAAGGAGGCCGAACAAGGCGGCTGTCCAGAAGCTGGCGACGGCACCCAGGAGGAGAAAATATCCGAAGGGGCCCCAGTTCACGCGGAAAACCAGGGTGCCTGCGGCGATCATGACGAGAAGCACGATCATGCCCATGATCCAGCCCCCCAACAAGCGGGCGGAGATGAGCTCCAGCGGCCGGAGAGGCGTCGTCATCAGGCGCCTGAGCTTGCCGTCTTCGCGCTCGGAGAGGAGGTCGCGCATCAGGGTCTGGACGATGAAAAGGAGAAACATAATGGCCATGCCCGGGAGGATCATCGAAAAGAGGTCGGCCCGGGTGAACCTTGTTTTGGCGCCGCCGGCTTTTGTCTCTTCTTCCTTTAAACGGAGCAGCAGGGGGTTAAGGTAGCGTTCGGCGGCGATCATCTTTTTCTGCGCCTTGCCCAGCTCCGGCGCGAGCGCCTCCCAGGAGAAGCTCGCCAGCGGGCTGTCGAGCATCGCCCGGATACCCCGCGCCTCGTCGGCAAAGGCCTGCACGACGGCCGACAGCATAACCGCCATGGTGTTTACGAATTCCTCAGCCACGTCAGGCAGATATCGTTCGGCCGGGTTCTTGACCACGCTCAGAGTGACAGGTTTGGCCTCCAGCAGGTCGAGGGTGAAGCGCTCCGGAATGACGATCATGGCCGAAGCTTTACCGTTCTCCATCCGCTGGCGGCCTTCAACTTCGTCGGTCACGGTCACCTGGAACATCTTCTTCAGCTGGTCGACGTCGAAGGCGCCCAGCAGAAATTTCGAGACGAGACCCTTGTCGTGGTCGACGAGGAGGATGGGGATGGGCGGCAACTGGGTATCCTCGGTCCGCGGGCCGAAGACGACGCCGATAAGCCCGGTCATAACCAGGGGAATGGCGATAAAGATGACGACCACCTGCGGCGCCTTGAGATGGCGGCGCACGTCGTTGCCGAGAATCAGGAACAGCCGGCGCATCGGTCAATCCCTCAGGCTGCGGCCGGTCAATTTCAGGAACACGGTCTCCAGGCTGGGCGACTTGATCTTTATGTCGGTCACGGCCAGCTTCCGGCCGAAAAGTCGATCCATGATTCGCGGGATCTGCTCGGTATCGGTCACGGCCAGGGAGGCCAGGCCGTCGGCCGCCGAAAGCAGTTCCACGTCGTCTCCGGCGAGGTCCTGGAGGGCCTCGGAAAACACGGCCGCCGCAAAATCCCCCTCGATCTCCACGATGTCGCGCTCGCCGACGATGCGGACAAGCTCGTCGAGCGTCCCCTGGGCCAGGATGCGGCCGCGGTCCATGATGGCGATCCGGGAGCAGGTGCCCTCCACCTCGGACAGTTGATGGGTGGTGAAGATGACCGCGGTGCCGGCCGTGCCGACGCTGCGGATGATTTCCAGGATGCTGACCTTGGCCTGG
>CAZFTV010000279.1:0-1632 GCA_964521765.1 uncultured Eubacteriales bacterium | reverse complement strand
GCCCCGGTCGTCCTCGTTGTGGGCGACCATGACCGAACCGTCGGCGCTGGCGTTTTTGCCGACGAGTACGGTGAAGCACTCGCCTTCGCGGCCTTCGGGCGCAAGCCGCGCATTCGGAAGCGGAGTCGCGGCAAACAGCAGGAGAGCCGGGAACAGGAGGGCGAGGGTGGTCATTCTCGTTCGGGTACCTGACATGTTCAGCCTCCAGGCATACTTGGCAAACTTTGCGATCGCAAGCCTAGGCCGCTGCGGCGAGATCCCGCCTGCGGCATCGTGGCTCAATGTATAACGCCGCCGGGCGTTTTTCAAGCTCTCAATTCGCTCTTCGAGCTCCTTGAATCGAGCTCGGCAATCATGTTCCCCGGCCTTTCCAGGGTGGGGAGCGAGGCCGGCAGGGACTAAGCCGGAAACGCCCTCCAGCTTCTGCTTATTCTCTTTATCCCCCTGCCCCCTTGGGGAAACAAGGGGGCAACTGGTTGGCGTTTCCGGATAGGTCGGTCGCCGACAGGACCCCATGAAGATCACGGTCATCACACAAAAGGAGATGCTTGCCTTCCCCTTCAGGGGAGCGAACCGCGGGGGCCAATTATGTTATAATGCTGAAAAATGAATAAGAACGTCCGGCGCAAAAACAACTCTGTTGCCCATAAAAACCGCGGAAAAAAAAGAGTCCGCGCTTATGAAATTTTCGGCCTCGTTCTGCTCGCTCTGTCCTTGTTCCTCCTCGTCAGCCTGGCTTCGTATCACGGCTCCGATATGGCCAGATATGTCGGGACGGAGGGCAGAATCCGCAACCTCGGCGGCCGGCTGGGAGCAGGGCTGGCCGAAGGGCTTATCCAAGGCTTTGGATTTTTCGCTGTTCTCGTCCCCCTGGCCCTGATCGCCTGGGGAGCGGCGGCCCTGACCGGAATCCGCCCCAAGCGGCTGGCTGTTCGTTCCGGCGCCGCCCTCGTCTTGATCCTTATCCTGAGCGCCCTGTTGACCCTGATCTTTCCCCAGGTGACGTTGCGCGGCGGAGCGTTCCCCGCGGGAGGCCTGCTTGGAAATTCTTTGTCGTATGTCCTCGTCCGGAACCTCGGGTCCACGGGATCGTACATTTTCCTCATTCTGGCTCTTCTGATTTTTCTCAGCCTGGCCGCCGGCCTGTCTCCGAGCAAGATCGTCCGGTTCCTCGGCGGCGCGGCCCGTCAAGCCTCGCGCGAGGTCCGCATCAAAATCACGGAGCCCCTCAAGCCGGAAGCGGAAACCGAGCCCGGCGTTCCGGGGCCGCCTCCGGGGGATTTTGCAATCAGGATTTGCCCTCCGCGACGAATATGGTATGATTTTGTGCCGAAAGAGCCGGTCCGTCCGGCTGAAAGAATAATCTAAAGGAGTATTTCGAATGGCAAAAGCACTGACGAAGGGCCAGATCGTGGCCGCCGTCGCCGAAGCGGCCGGGATCAACAAGAAGCAGGCCGTCGCGGCGATCGAGGGATTGGTTCAGCTGGCCTACAAGAACGCCAAGGCGGGGTTCACGGTTCCCGGCCTGGGCAAGCTCGTCCTCGTGAACCGTAAGGCCCGGACCGGACGCAACCCGGCGACCGGAGAAACGATCCGCATCCCCGCCAAGCGGGTCGTCAAGTTCCGGGTGGC
>CAZFTV010000278.1:375-1646 GCA_964521765.1 uncultured Eubacteriales bacterium | reverse complement strand
GGATTTTGCTCAGCGAAATCCAATCGGTCGATTGGCAGTCGCTTACGCTCGCCGGCGAGCGGCATTTGATCAAGCTGCGCGTACCCGGTCCCGGAGCGGACGGCATCGTCCGCGAATTCGAGTTCCTGGCTCCGGGCCGGGTCAACATCCTCTCCGAGAGGCGGAAGTTCGCGCCCTACGGCCTGCGAGGCGGCAGTCCGGGGAAACGAGGCCGGAACACGCTCGTCCGGGCGGGAAGAAAAATCGACCTGGGCTCCAAAGCCTCGATTCGCGTCGAGAAAGGGGACCGGCTGATCATCGAAACGCCGGGCGGCGGCGGGTACGGCCGTCCGCTCCGGAGGAGGAAGGGCGCGAATAAATGACCTGGCTCAGGGAAATCACTTCGCGGCAGAAGCGCGCCCTGTTCTCCGCCTCGATGGGCTGGATGCTCGACGCCATGGACGTGATGCTCTACTCCATGGTGCTCGCCCACCTGATGAAGGCCTTCGCCATGAGCAAGTCCACGGGCGGCCTTCTCGCCTCGCTGACGCTCCTGGCCTCGGCCGCGGGCGGCATTTTCTTCGGCATCTTCGCCGACCGGGTCGGGCGGGTCAAAGCCCTTATGGCCAGCATCCTGATCTATTCCGTGTTCACGGGCGCCTGCGGTTTTTCAACAGCGGTCTGGCAGCTCGCTATCTTCCGTGTTCTCCTCGGCCTGGGCATGGGCGGCGAGTGGGCCACGGGAGCCGCGCTCGTGGCCGAGACCTGGCCGTCGCGTCACCGCGGCAAGGCGCTGGGAATCATGCAGAGCTCCTGGGCCGTGGGATACGCCCTGGCCGCGGGCGTCACGGCGCTCGTCCTGCCGCGGTTCGGATGGCGGGCGGTGTTTTTCGTGGGCGTGGCGCCGGCGCTTCTCACTCTCTGGATCCGACGCCGCGTCGAGGAGCCGGAAATCTGGCAAGCCCAGCGGCAGACGGCGAGGGAGACGGGCGAGCGGGGCAGGCTGGCGGAGATCTTCCGCCCACCCTACCTGCGCAATACGCTCGTCACCACCCTGATGAACGCCGGAACGATGTTCGCCTGGTGGGGGCTTTTCACCTGGATCCCCTCCTACCTGGCGCTCCCCCCGGAGGAGGGAGGCTGGGGCATGAGCGTCGTCAAAAGCGCGACCTGGATCATCATCATGCAGGCCGGCATGTGGCTGGGCTACGTCAGCTTCGGGTTCATCAGCGACCGGATCGGAAGAAAAACGACCTACATCATCTATCTTTTCTCCGCGGCGGGGCTCGTCA
>CAZFTV010000278.1:0-224 GCA_964521765.1 uncultured Eubacteriales bacterium | reverse complement strand
GGGATTCACCTCCAACATCGGCCGCGGACTGAGCGCCCTGGCGCCTTTCACCATCGGCGCCCTGGCCAAGTCGCACGGCCTGTCATTCGCTTTTTATCTCACCGCCGCATTTTTCCTCTTCAGCGCCGCCGTGGCCTTCGCCCTTCCGGAAACCAAAGGCCGGGAATTGACCTGATTAATATGGTGACAGAGATGTATTTTCCTAATTGGTTCTCTTCCATTTT
>CAZFTV010000277.1:0-1660 GCA_964521765.1 uncultured Eubacteriales bacterium | reverse complement strand
CTGGCGCCGCGCTTCGGTCCCGTAACCTACGCGGCCAAACCCGAGATCGCCGCCGACGCCCAAGCCGCCGGCTTGGTGGCCCCTGGAAGTCACGGCCCGCATTTCCGTTGCCGGGCCGTGTGGACCGACCACAACCGCAACGGCCGGATGGAAAAGGACGAACTCGTCTGCCGCGAGCAGGCCCACCTCCCCCAGCTGCTGGAAAAAGCCCCGGCGGCCCCCCGCGGGGCGGGCTTCGTCCATGTCATTCCTCCCCGTAGCCGAGCGCCCGGTCGGCGAACTTGGTGTACTTGTTGAAATACACGAGCTTGATGTCGTCGGTCGGGCCGTTGCGCTGCTTGGCGACGATGATCTCGGCCAGGCCCTGGAGCTCGAGCTCGTCGCGGTGGTAGAACTCGGGACGGTAGATGAAGATGACCACGTCACTGTCCTGCTCGATCGCCCCCGATTCGCGCAAATCGCTCAGCATCGGCCGCGGCTCGCGCCGCTGCTTCTCCGGCGCGCGGCTGAGCTGGGAGATGCCCACCACGGGTATCGCCAGCTCCTTGGCCAGCTCCTTGAGCGAGCGCGAGATGTAGGACATCTCCTGGTTGCGGTTCTCGAACCGGCCGCTGGTGCGCATGAGCTGCATGTAGTCCAGGAAGGCGATGTCCAGGTTGTTCTCGAGCTTCAGCCTCCGGCATTTGGCCTTCATTTCCATGAGAGACAGGGCCGCCGTCTCGTCGAGGAAAATCCGGGCCGCGGCCAATCCCTCGGCGCTGAGCCGGAGCTTCTGCATGTCCATGTCGCTGACGAAGCCCTTGCGCACTTTCTGCAGGTCGACCATGGCGTCGGAGCAGAGCATGCGGAAGACGAGCTGTTCCTTGGACATCTCCATGGTGAAGAACCCCACGGCGAAGTCCGTCCGGGTCCCCAGGTGGTGGGCGATGTTCAGGCAGAAGGCCGTCTTGCCCATCGACGGCCGGGCGGCTACGACCACGAACTCCGCGGGGTGGAAGCCGGCCGTCAGGCCGTCCAGGTCGCGGAAGCCGGAGGGCACCCCGGTCACGGCCTCCTGCCTCTGGGACAGGTGCTCGATTCTCTGCATGGCCGGGCCGAGGAGCTGGCCGACGGGATAGAAGCCGGGCTTGACCCGCAGGTCGGAGACGTCGATGATGGCGCTTTGGGCCTCGTCCAGGATGGCGTCCGCTTCCTCCCTCTCGTCGAAGCTCGACTCCAGGATCTTCATCGAGCTCAGGATCAGGCGGCGGAGCATGGCCTTTTCACGGATGATCTGGCCGTAGTAGGACACGTTGACGCTGCGGGGCACGCCGTCCAGCAGCGAGCTGAGGTAGGAGGCGCCGCCCACCTCCTCCAGCTGGCCGTCGCGCTTCAGGGAATCGCTGAGCGACAGGACGTCCGCGGGGAGCCCCTTGTCGATCATGGCGCTGATCTTTTCCAGGATGACGCGGTGCGCGTCCTTGTAGAAGTCCTCGGGCCGGACGGAGGAGAGGAGGACGTTCAGGTTTTCGTTGTTGACCAGGATGCCGCCCAGGACGGCCCGCTCCGCCTCCAGGCTGTGCGGCGGAGTCTTTTTCAAATAAGTCAGGTCGACGTCCATCTTGTCCCCCAAGACCCGGACACGGGGGCCGCCTCCGGCGCAGCCACGGACCTGCTCGCC
>CAZFTV010000276.1:0-1674 GCA_964521765.1 uncultured Eubacteriales bacterium | reverse complement strand
AAGTCGCTGGCAAGTATGAGCAGGTGGTCGGCGTTCCGTTTACCCAGGTTGCGGTCATCATGGCCCAGATTTTTGTAGCCTCGCCATTCTTCATCAAGTCTGCGGCTATTGGTTTCAGCGGCATTCGCACCGAATTGATGGAAGCTGCGGCGCTGGACGGGGCCAGCCGGCTCCTCCGGCCTGGTCCCCGCCCCGGAAGGAGAGGGGGCGGACGATGCCGCGATCTCGGAGCCGCTCTTAGCCCAGGGCTTGAAGTAGAGGAGCACGGCCGCCAGGAGCAAGAGAGGCAGAGCCAACAGAGCCAGCTTCTTCCATCGGCCGGGCGACATTTGCGGAGAGAGTGTCTTCCTTTTCCCGAGGGCCGGCGGGGACGGCGGGCGCCCCGCGCGGAGATAGAGGTTGAGCGCCTGGTTTTCGTCCAGGCCGATGCACCGGGCGAAAGCCCGGATCGTCCCTTTGATGAAAAACTCCCCGGGCAGCAGGTCGAGACGGTCCTGCTCCAGGGCGATGAGGTGATTGATGTTGATTTTCGTCTGCCGGGCGATTTCCTGGAGAGGGATGCCGCGCAGCTCTCGCTCTCGATTCAGCTCCTGTCCTAGGGTGCTCATGTGAAAAAATTGTAGGCCAACTGCGCCGGGGTGTCAATAAAACAGGACCGATTTAATGAAAAGCATGGATAAAGGATATCCTGGGGAGAGCTTCGGCGCCTGGTGAAGAAGCCCGGTTATGAGGGCTTGGGTATTGGCCTCACTCGCGGGCCGGATTTTTCACGCCCTCCCTTGCGCTCTTCCTTGTATCGGAGAATTGTTTGGAGCTGGTGTCTATTAGATTTTAAGAAAACGCGACAGGGAGCTCAGGCTGCCCAGGAAGCCCATGGCCGCTCCGCCGGCGAGGAGGCTCAGGGATTGGGGGGGCGTCAGGAAGCGGAAATTCATGATGTCCTGGAGGGCGCCCAGGGAGGCGCCGAGATAGAGGGGGAAGACCCGGATGAGCCCGTAAACGAGGGCCAAGGACAGGAGGCCGCCCAGAAGGCCCAGGGTTATGCCCTCGATGAGGAACGGCATGCGGATGAACGTGTTCGTGGCGCCCACCATCCGCAGGATCTCGATCTCGTTCTTCCGGGCGAAAACGTTCAGGCGGATGACGTTGGAGATGATGAAGAAGGACGTCAGGATGAGGATGCCGCCCAGGAAAAAACCCGCCGCCCGGGCCAAACGGCTCAGGGATCGCATCTTCTCCACCCAGTCCCGGTTGAACTGGATGTCCTCCACGCCGGGCAGGGCGCGGAGGCCTTCCATGAAGCGCACGATGTCGGCCGAGACAGCGGACTTGTCCTTGAGGACGGCTTCGACCGAGGCGGGGAAGGGGTTCGTCCCCAGGTCGGAGACGACTTCCTGGAGCTGGGGGAAGCGCTCGTGAAAGCGCCGCAGGGCTTCCTCGGGGGAGACGAGGCGGACGTGGTCGACGTAAGGCGAAGCCTCGATGCGCCGGACGACGGCTTGCTGGCTTTCCGCGGAGATGTCCTTCTCCAGGAAAAAAACCACGGCCAGGTTTTTCGCGAGCTCCCCGGCCAGGGATTGGAGGTTATTGGACAGGGAAAGGAAGATGCCGATGATCAGGAAGGAGAGGCAGATGATGGTCACGGAGAAAAAATTCCGCACCCGGTGCTGCCAC
>CAZFTV010000275.1:665-1681 GCA_964521765.1 uncultured Eubacteriales bacterium | reverse complement strand
GAAGCCCGGCGTGGAGAACGACGCCGGGCTTTTCCGAGTTAAAATGCACTTGAAACGAACCTTTTAAGACGGCTTCAATTCCGAAGGCGACAATGTCGCAAGGTTTTCTCACTCCATAATTTCACCGCGGACGCTTAACCGGTTGTTTCAAGAAAAGTATAGGCAAAGAGGGCCTTTCTGTCATGTCACTATTATGCATGACATTTTGTCATCACCAATAATGCAGCGTGGCGGAGGCTTTTTTAGCTGGATGCTTGAAAATTGGCGGCTGGTCAGCAGCCGGCTAGATTGACTGCAATTTATTCAGCAATTCGATCTTGTTGTTGACCCCGCATTTGCTGTAAATCCGGGCGACATACGTTCGTACCGTGTTGGTGGAAATTGAGAGTTTGTGCGCGATTTCCTTATATTCCAGCCCCATCTTGAGGAGTGATATCACCTCGATTTCTTTCCGGGAGATTTTATAATCGTAATACAGCTTCTCGAGATTATGGTTTTCACTCTCCGGTCCGGCGGCCTCAAGCCCGCGGGGGAGTTCCTCAATCATTTTATATATCTTGCTGCCTAAAAAGTGGATATTCTTTTCTTTCAGCGCCTCCTGCATGCGCCGTATGGAATCCATCTTGGCGACGAGTTCTTCGATGGAAAACGGCTTGGAAATGAAATCCACGGCGCCCCGTTTCAGGCCCTTCATTTTCTCCTGCGCCGAATTGATGGCGGTCAGGAAGATGAACGGGACCTCCCGGAAACGCCGGTCCTCAAGCAGCTTCTCGAAGAACTGGTAGCCGTCCATTCCTTTCATCATGATATCGGAGACGATGATGTCGGGCTTGGGAATGTGCTCCAGTTTACGCAGAGCTTCCTCCCCGCTCCGGGCGCAGAAAACGCTGAACAGATCTTTGGTGTTTTCGCGCAAATAAGCCAGCATATCAATGTTGTCCTCGATGAACAGCACCGAGGCCCCCCCCTCATGGTATACGTCTTCTCCCGGGTCGCTCGGTTGAGCCGGGAGCGGC
>CAZFTV010000275.1:0-655 GCA_964521765.1 uncultured Eubacteriales bacterium | reverse complement strand
GGATAGCCGGGCCTTTCTTGAAAACGCAGGTGATCGACGTGCCAACGTTTTTTTTACTCTTCACCCGGATGGACACGCCGACCGCATCGGTGATTTTCTTCACGATGCTCAAGCCCATGCCGATGCCGGCCGATGTCGATTCCGAGGAATCCGCCTGATAGTAGGGTTCGAAAATTTTATTCCGCTCGGCTTCGGCGAGGCCTATCCCGGTGTCGCGCACATGCAGCTCGGCCGAGCCGTTTCTCATGCGGAGCGCGACATGGACTTCCCCGCCCGGGCGGGTGAAGCGCACGGCGTTTTCGAGCAGGTTGCTGGCGATTCTTTCGAGTGCGTCAGGATCGATCATGACGAAGGGCTCGAGGAATTCGCCGTTAAGGGGGGTCAGATTTATACTCCATCCGACTACGCCGTGGAAGGCGATTGGTCAGGAGCGTCTTTTCTGCTGGTGGCGGGGGCAACGGCCGGTGCTGTCACGGTAACGGGCCTTGATCCGGAATCGCTTCAGGCGGATAGGGCAATACTCGAGGTTCTGGACATGGCCGGCGCCCGGATGCTGATTGGAGCGGATTTCGTGTCGGCGGAAAGACGGGACCTGAAACCCTTCAGCTTTGATGCGACCGATTGCCCCGATCTTTTTCCTCCCCTTGTTGCCCTC
>CAZFTV010000274.1:1231-1691 GCA_964521765.1 uncultured Eubacteriales bacterium | reverse complement strand
CGATGATTATGCGGCCCTCCCGGCCTGGAGCCGCGCGGCCCTCGCCAAGCACCGCAAGGTCCCGAGGGAATACGTATACACCTACGATCAGCTCGACGGCGGACGGACCCACGACCCCTACTGGAACGCCGCCCAGAAGGAAATGGTCCTCACGGGGAAGATGCACGGCTATATGCGTATGTACTGGGGCAAGAAGATCCTCGAGTGGTCCAGGACGCCGGAGGAGGCTTTCAAGACGGCGCTCCGGCTGAATGACGCCTACGAGCTCGACGGCCGCGACCCGAACGGGTTCGCAGGTGTCGCCTGGTGCTTCGGCAAGCACGACCGCCCCTGGGGCGAACGGCCGATCTTCGGCACCGTCCGCTACATGAACGCTGCCGGCCTTCGCCGCAAGTTCGACGCCGACGCCTATGTCCGCAGGGTCGATTCCCTTTCGTCGCCGCCGGAACGTTCTTAAGAA
>CAZFTV010000274.1:868-1221 GCA_964521765.1 uncultured Eubacteriales bacterium | reverse complement strand
GCACATGCAGAAGATGCTGGCAACGCTCGAAGGGATTTGGGTGGAACCCGCCTCTGCCGCCGGCCTCGTGCCGTTTTCCGGCGCGCGAGAACTTATGGCTCCTCCGACCGTCTCTTGACTTGGACATGAAAGATCCTCTTGACGGGAGGCGGATGTAAATGTACACTTCAAGTGAGCAATTAAGCCGAGAGAGGCCGGACATGAAAGCGTCGTTCGTGGACTTGCGGAAGCGGTCGAAGGAGATCGTCAGGGCCCTGGACCGGAATCAGTCCGTGACACTGTTCTATAGGGGAAAAGCCAAGGGCGTGATCGTCCCTGCCGCGAGCCCGCCCGATCGAGCGGCTCCCGTATCA
>CAZFTV010000274.1:336-805 GCA_964521765.1 uncultured Eubacteriales bacterium | reverse complement strand
TCGTGGCCGAACTGCGGAAAGCGCGTCATGTTCTATGACACGGACGTCCTCATCTGGTTCTTCAGGGGGAACGCCGGTGCGGCCCGCGTGATCGATCAGGATGCCGACCGCGCCATATCGGTGGTCGGCTACATGGAGCTCCTTCAGGGCGCGGCCGACAAGCGCGAGGCGCGTCTCATCAAGGAGTTCCTCAGGGAATGCGGGATAAAGGTCCTCCCTCTGACCGAGAACATCGGCCATCGGGCGTCCATCTATATGGAGGAATTCGGTCTCTCGTCGGGCATGCGGGTCGCGGACGCCCTCATCGCCGCCACCGCGGCGGAGAATAACCTTAGGCTTTGCACCGGCGACCGGCGCCATTTCCGCGCCGTCCGCGAATTGGAGATCTCCGTCTTTCGGCCCTGAACGGTTCTCCGGGTCCGCTTGCCTTTTTCCCCGATTTACGGGATAAAGAACCTAGCGGAGGCAG
>CAZFTV010000274.1:0-326 GCA_964521765.1 uncultured Eubacteriales bacterium | reverse complement strand
GATGTATGGTGAAGATTATCCGGAGCATGATTACCGGCGTATGGCCGGCGAATTCCGGCAGGCGCATGGCGATCCACACAAAAAAAAGCTCGCGAAAGGCCGGGCTGCCGCCCGGTTCCCTCGTCCACATCGGCCCCAAGCGGGTCGAAAAGGCCCGGATTACGGTCTTGGACTATGACGAGTCCCATGTCGAGGAGAAGGAGGTCGTCGACATCGACGAGTGCTTACCCTTCAGGGATTCCCCGACCGTGACCTGGATCAACGTGGACGGCCTCCACGAGGTCGGCCTCATCGAGCGGCTCGGCGCTCATTACAACCTGCATCCC
>CAZFTV010000273.1:0-1704 GCA_964521765.1 uncultured Eubacteriales bacterium | reverse complement strand
CGTCATCGGCATCACGATTTTCGCAATTTTGATCGTGCAAAAAATGTGCCATTTGTCTTGAATATTAGAACAAATATCCACTCCTTAAGACGTATGCAAGGGGGAAAAGGTTGGGGGGAAATAATATTTTCTATGAAAGTCAACCTTATAGCCGGATTGGCTGTCTTTATAATTGGACGGATTGTCCGAAAATGAACAGGCCATGTCGCGACAACGGACAGTATTTCGAAGAATCGTAAGGCCGATAGGTCCTCTATCCCGAGTCCGCGGTTTGGCATATTTATTGCACAAGGTTTAAGCCCAGGGAATGAAAAATGCCCCGAAATCACAGAGGAATCAGCGAGATGAGGTGATCATGAGAGAAGTCGTCCTGCAAATTCCGACGCTCGATACGGAACAGAACGTCGACATCGAGGTGAAGATCAACGGGAAAAAGAGGACCATCCGTTATCGGGTGGAAATCGTCGGCTATGAAGAAACGACTCAAGAAGACCGGGTGACCTTGCTGAGGCGGGTGATCCGGGAGCACGACAAAGACTGGGACCTGATGCAAATCGGCGCCCCGGTCAGGAACGCGATTCCCGTCATGTTCCGCAAAAGGCCGGTCAAGGAAGAAGCCCAGCGTTCATGAGTTCTCTCGTAGGATCGAACATGAGCCTAAAAGAAGTGCTTGAAAAACTCGTCCAGGACCGTGAGCCGGTCCTCCTGAAGGACCGCCGGGGGGAGTGGGAGGCCTGCGATCTTTTGACCACTCTCTCGATGCCCATGCTGAGGACCAGAGTCAACTTTCTTCCGGGTTTTTATATCGCCGTCGTCAGCGATGGCGGCTACCTGGGAGAAGTGCTCTTCCGCATCAAGGTTAAGGCCTGAGAACTAAATCTCGAATAGCTGTTCTCTCTGTCCTTCATTAAAGTCTCTTCCTTCTTTGAAAAAACCTTCCTTTCCACACTGGGCGTGCCGGCCGCTCCGATCCTGTGGGCGTGGTCGGGTTGACCGGCAAAAAATGTAAACGCCACGCTCCCCCGCGTAAAATTCTTTTGCGATTCCCTGCCGGCGTCCCCCGGAAAGATATGGTATATTATTTGCTGTAACAATCTCATCGCCTGACGGGCAAAGAATGGTTTAGCCGTTCATGATTACATCAGGCTCCGAAAAAACCGCCCGGATCGGGACCCGGTCAGTCCCAACCATCGTCCTTCTCCCGTTATTTTTTCTGTACTGGGCATACGGCGGTCAGGCTCGGCCCGGCCTGCGGGTTGGCCGCGAGTCCAACCACACTGTCTTTGAAGTCATGGAAGAGGTGGCCCGGCTGGAATCGCTCCCGCTGTGGCCCGGCTTCGTTCCCCATGCCGTTCCCACGGCTCTTTTTGACGGGAAAAGCACTTACCTTTTCAATTATCCCCATAAACCCGAGGGATTCCTCCCTCTCGACGGCCGGCCGGATGCCTATATTTTAGATGGGCGTCACCTGGCTGTTTTTGGCAATCGGCGGACGATGCTGGAAAACGTTTGGATAGCGACGTCTATCCTGAATGCGAACACATCGGCGACCGGCCGCCCCTTCACGATCCGCGAAATCGCGGCCCTCGTCCTTCATGAGCAATTCCACGTGTTTCAGGCGTTCCGTCATCCGGATTGGCTGCCCAACGACTTGGCCCTTTTCGATTTCCCCTTGGATTCGTAAAAATAGAATTCCTTGACCTT
>CAZFTV010000272.1:0-1764 GCA_964521765.1 uncultured Eubacteriales bacterium | reverse complement strand
TCGGCGCCCAGATGGCGGTCTGCGCCCGGTTACAGGGTATGGACCGCGCCCAGGCGCGCGCCGAGGTCTTGCGGGTGCTCGAGCTGACCGGCATGCAGGAGTATTTCGACCGGCATCCGGACAAGCTGTCCCACGGCATGGCCAAGCGAGTGGCCATCGCCCAGGCGCTGATCGGCGACCCTCAGCTGGTCATGCTCGACGAGCCGTTGTCCGGCCTCGACCCGGCCCAGGCTCGCCGGGTGCGGCTGCTGATCCAGCAGGAGTCCGGCCGACGCCCCTTCATCATCTCATCGCATGTGATGGCCGACATCGAGGCCTTGTGCTCCCAGGTGGCCATCATCAAGGCCGGCCAGATCGTCGCCCAGCCCTCCATGGCGGATTTGACCCGGCGCGAGGCGGTGGCGGTCTTCCCCCTGAGCGAGGCGCCCTCGCCCGGGCTGGCCGGCCCGTTCGAGGCGCTGGACTTCGTCAGCAAGGCCGAACTGCGGCCGGTCGAGCGCAAGCTGCAGCTGACCGTGCGCACCGACGTCAAGAACCTGGACGAGGCGGTGGCCGAGTTCATCCAGATCCTGGTGACCCAGCAGGTCTCTTTCATCGGCATCCAGAAAGGCACCTCGCTCGAGGACGCCTTCTTGCAGATCACCTGAGAAGTCCGCAAGCGCCGCTAGGCCCCAAAAATAAAACCGGCCCCCTCCCGAAGGAAGAGGCCGGCTGACGAGCGGTACGAATCGCGGTGTGGGCTATCAGGCCGCGGCCGGGGCGGACGGGGCGGCGGCCTTGCCGATGCTCATGGCAGCGACGAAAGCCAGCACGCCGCCGAGCAGTCCGAAGATGTTCGTCCAGCCGAAGACCGTCGTCACGATGCCGACGATCTCGGCCACGATGCTCAAAGCGGCCACAATGAATATGAACATCTTGTTCTTGGAGATGAACAGGAAGACCGCGCCGACGATCTGCAGCACGAACATGAGCCACAGGAACAGGCCGAAGACCAACAGCATGGTCCCGGCGCCCTTGACCTGGGACATTGCCGCGCTGGCCTTGGCAGCATCGTCCGTGGTCACGGCGCCTTCCTCGGCGGCCGCCTTGCCGACCTCATCGACCAACATGCCGGCCCCTGCGGCCAGGCCGCCGCCGAGCACATAGCCCGCGCCGGCGAAGATGTTCAGGATGGCCGCGACGATAAGAATGATGCCTGCTGCGATTTTCATGGTTCTCTCCTCCTGGTTCAGGGATCCGATCTTGGATCAAATCCGCAATCTTGTTCCGATGATGCACTCCTGCGTATCACCGCTGTTTTCGTCTTGTCAAACCATTTGTTCGCCCCACCTGGGCCAGGCTCGCCGAACCGGCGGGGCCTACGTTTCCGGATGAGCGACGGATGGCTTGCCGGAATTCCACAGAAACCGCCATCCGCAGATTGTTCGCAAGATTGACAGGCTTTTGGGCCGGGGGCTATCCTGTCAGCGGGGTGGATTTTTGACCCGCGCCCCGAGAGCAGGAGGTGGCTCAGATGAAGACCGTACCGATGGCGGCCCTGGCAGTTTGCTTCTCTTGGTTGGTCTGCGGCCTGGCCCCGTCGGCCCGGGCCCAGACCCAGACCCAGCAGGCGCCCAAGGCGATGCTGGGCAAGATCATCACCAGCGACAAACCCATCGACATCCCCAGCTCGATGAAGAACTTCGCCAAGAAGCTGAACAAGCAAGACCGATCGAAGTTCACCCAGGACGAAGATGGCAAGTGGGAGATCCACTTCGTGGCCTT
>CAZFTV010000271.1:1396-1793 GCA_964521765.1 uncultured Eubacteriales bacterium | reverse complement strand
AAGAGATCCCCTATATGGTCGTTAAAAAAGACGGCAGCCGGCAGCCCTTCGACAGCCAGAAGCTCCTGCGGGGGCTGCTCAAGGCCTGCGAGAAGCGCCCCATCCCGGTGAGAAAAGTCGAGGAGATCGTCGAGGAGATCGAGGCCAAGCTTCACGAGCGGACGGAGAAGGAAATCCGGGCCTCGGAGATCGGCCAGTTCGTCATGGAGAGGCTCAAGGAGCTGGATAAGGTGGCCTACGTCCGCTTCGCCTCGGTGTACCGGGAATTCCGCGACGTGTCCGAGTTCAAGCGGGAGCTGGAAACGCTCCTCAAAGAGAAATAAGCAGCCCGTCGACGATGGTTCGAAAAAAAATCCCGGTGCTCCGGCTGACGTCTCTCCGAGCGGAAGTCGCGAGC
>CAZFTV010000271.1:0-1341 GCA_964521765.1 uncultured Eubacteriales bacterium | reverse complement strand
CTGGGATGAGCCCTGGGCGCCGGTCATGGACGTCTTGGAGAAGGAAGACCGGGTCGTCATCGAGATGGAGCTGCCCGGCGTCGAGCCAGGCGACATTTCCCTGCTCGTTCGCCACAACCGCGTCGAGGTCCGCGGCAAAAAGCGGCAGGAGCGGCACAGGGAGCCGGCCCGCTATCACCGCCTGGAGCGGCCGAGCGGCGATTTCCGGCGGGTGGCGGCGCTGCCCTGCGTCGTTCTTCCGGACAGGACGCAGGCCCTCCTCGACAACGGCGTCCTGGTCGTCGTCCTGTTCAAGGCGGGCGGGGGGAAGCCCTGGAGGAGCCGGCGCATGATGGGCCCGCCCGGAGAGCCGGCCGGCCCGGAGAAGGAAGATGGCTGAAAAAAACAACAACAACGATGAGCCCCAGATGGAGGACCTTGTCGGGGAAAAAGACCAGAAGCTTCAAATCCCGTCCAAGCTCCCCGTCCTCCTCCTGCGGGACATTTCCGTGTTTCCCTACATGATCGCCCCGCTGTACGTCGGCCGGGAGAAGTCGAAAGCGGCCGTGGACGCCTCCCTGTCCTCGCACCGCATGATCCTCCTCCTGACTCAGAAGGACATGGACCTCGAGGACCCCAAGAGGGAGGACGTGTACGACATGGGCACCGTGGCCCTGATCATGCGCATGCTCAAGCTTCCCGACGGCCGCATCCGCATCCTGGCCCAGGGGTTGATCCGGGCGCAGGTGGAGACCTTCGAGGAGGAGCAGGGGCACATGGCCGCCCAGGTCCAGGTCATCCATGAGACCGAGAGCGGGGAAAAATCGGTGGAGACCGAGGCCCTGGTGCGCAACGTGCGGACGGGCCTGGAAAAAGCCGCCTCGCTGGGGAAGAACCTTCCGCCCGAGGTGCTTATCATCGCGGCCAACATCGAGGAGCCCGGCCGCCTGGCCGACCTGGTCGCGGCCAACCTTGAGCTCAAGGTCGCCGAGGGCCAGGTCCTCCTGGAAGTCGTCGATCCCCTGCAGAGGCTGAAGAAAGTCTATGAGCTGCTGACCCGGGAGCTCGAGCTCCTGGACGTCCAGTCGCGCATCTCCACCGAGGCCAAGGGCGAGATGGACAAGCTCCAGAAGCAGTACTTCCTCCGCCAGCAGATCAAGGCCATTCAAAAGGAGCTGGGCGAGGGGAACGAGCTCCAGGAGGAGCTCAAGACCTACCAGGACAAGCTGAAAAAGCTTAAGGTCGCGCCCGAGGTTCGCGAGGAACTCGAGAAACAGATCAGCCGCCTGTCCCAGATGCATCCCGAGTCGGCCGAGACGGCCGTGGTCCGCAACTACCTCGACTGGATGTTCGACCTGCCCT
>CAZFTV010000270.1:0-1807 GCA_964521765.1 uncultured Eubacteriales bacterium | reverse complement strand
TTTACTTCACGAAGAGCATCTCCGAATAGCGTGGCAGCGGCCAGAGGTCGTCCGAGACCTTCGTCTCCAGCTCGTCCGCCAGCTCGCGCACCTTGTCCTGGGCCGGGATGACCGACTCGCGGAAGGCGCGGGCCTCGGCGAAATGATGGGCCTTGACGGCATCATCCGGACGACCGACCCGCCCGCGCCGAACGCTACGGCCGGCCTCCAGGGTCTACTCGTCGCCTCGTACCCGGAATGGAAGGCGAACGTCAAGAGCAACAGCGGGACCGACCGGGAGCTCACGGAGGACCTCATCACTTCGGGGCTCGACGACGCGATGGAGTACGGCAATATCTCGGTCCTCCTCTGCACGCTCAAGATCCGCCGAGCCTGGGCCGACCTGCTCACCGCCTACAAGACGATCACGAATCAGGAAGTCCTCTGGGGTGGCTGGCAGGGCTTGCCGTTCCTTTACGACGGCAAGAGGATCCCCATGGTGCCGGACCGCTTCTGCCCGGACGGCCGTATCTACGGCCTCGACGAGTCGCGGCTCTTCATCTACTGCACCGACAAGAAGGCGCAGGTGAATTGGGAGAAGGGCTTCGGCGGCGGCAGCGCCATCCTGCAGAAGGTCGCCGGGTACAATCAGTACCAAGCGGAGGGTCACATCTTCGCCAACCTGGGAACGGACCTCAGGAAGGCATTCCTCATGATCGACGACATCGACGAGTCCGCGTACGTTTAACGAAAGGAGCGGAGGGGGCCCGCAAGGGCCCTCTCCGATTAACCGCATGGAACCCGAACGCTGGTTCGCGAGAGAGCTCAGGGTGATCGCGCCAGGGCTCTACCCCCTGTGGTTCCCGCGCTACGGGAAATGGATGATCGTGAAGGACTTCGATCGCATGATCGGGGGAATCACGGATCGCCACCCCATCACCGGGAGCCCGGTCATCGTCGAGCTCGTGCTCGAGGATGAGCGGCATCGCCCGCTCGCTCTAAGCCGGGCGGTCCTCGAAATGATCCGGCAGCTGCTCTGGGAGAAGAATCACCACGACAAGATCGGCCACGTTCTCCGCCGCGGCTACGAACGAGAGGAAAAGCGGGCGCTCCAGGCCCACAAGGAACGGCTCCTCCAGCAACGGGACTTCCTCAAAAAAGCGTACTACTTCATCCACTCCGAAACATTTGTAATGCCCTCTAAAGAGATCCCCGGAAAAACAAAAGGGGTTGTCACGCAATGCCCGCCGGCGGATCAAGGAGAACAAACGTGAACATCAGAGCTAAATCGGCCGGGGCCGGTCGGGCACAGCTCGACTACGGCCTCGATTTTTCCTTCGCCGAGCGGAAGCGAACCACGACCGCCGGCACCACTCTCAAGTTCCGCGGCACGTACCCGTCGACCATGGGTTACTACCACGCGACCTACGGCGGGATCAAGATGACCGGGAACCTCTACGCCACGACCATCGTGGGTAGCGACGCCGGGAAGACCCATGCCCGAATCCTCCACGTGGAGGGTTTCGCCGTCGGCGCGTCCGAGTGCGCCGCTGGCGTTCTGCGGGTCGAGCTGACCCGCGAGGCCACCTACCCCTTCGGGACCACCGGAACGGGCGGCTGGGGCGGCGCAGAGGACACCGGGGCCAGGATCCGCGTCTATCAGTCCGCCGCCAATGTCGACAAAGGCGGCGCCAAGGGCCTCGAGGTCTACGTCCGGCAGTATTCCGGCGGCCAGATCGCCAACCTCAAGGGCGTGGATATCTCGGTCGACGACCGCGATATCCACGCCCTTGAGATAAAGCAGATCGCTGATATTTTCCGCCGCGCC
>CAZFTV010000269.1:0-1809 GCA_964521765.1 uncultured Eubacteriales bacterium | reverse complement strand
CGCCTCGGGGTCGGCGGGAAGGGAATCAACCTTATCGCCGCGGGCTATATCATGGACAAGTTCCGCGGCTTGACGCGCAAGGTCAAGGTGCGCGACAACGGCCTCTGGGTGGAAACCGGGGTCCCCGGCCACGGCCGCATCGAGCTGCGGCTCATCGTCAAGGGCTCCGGCACGCTCGAGCTCGCTTATGATTCCCTAAAGAGCGGGTATAAGACCAAAACCGTCGCCCTTCGAAATAAGTGACAGAGATATCATTTCCCTTTTAAAGACCGACGTCCCTTCGCCTTTATATGGAAGCTAGAGGCAACTCTTTCCATAGGGGCAATGTGTGATTGAGGTCGTGATTGTTAGGGGCCGCTCCCAATCCAGGTAGTTTTTAGCCGATCGCGTCTTTTTTGGAGTGAGGCGACGCGCCGCCGCTTTGGATCGCGGCCGCACGAGACCGCGCCGTCCCCATTTTTAAGGGATGCGACTGAATCCTTGCTCGGTGAAGTGCGGGTCGAAGCACAGGGCTTTCGACAACCCGAGTGCCCGCATGACCTCGAAGCTCGCGCAGTCCACCAGGCTGAGCGATCTTTTTGAGGCGGCTAGGAGCGCGCTCACGGCCCGGGCATGGATTTCCTCACTTATCCATTCCACGCCTATTAAGGGAAGGATGTCGTTGTGAAATCCCCGGAGGGCGTCCATTCCAAGTCGGCCCTGAATGAGAACGGCACACTCCAGGAGCACATAGTTGGTCGTAACGAGCGAGGTGCCGGGTTTCAGGGCGTCGGCCCAGGCCGCTTTGGCCTTCTTGTAGTTCGAGTCGTCCCCGTCCAGGAGCGCGAAGAGAGCCGAAGTGTCGACGAAGATATTCATTTTTCGAACTCTTCCGCGAGATACCGGTCGTGATCCTTGGAGATGTCTCGCTTGCCCGAGCGGTATTTCCCGGCAAGCGCCAGCGCTCTTTTGCGCATCTCCTCATCATCCCTGAGAGGTTTCGACCGCAGGAGAGCGTCCGCTCCCTGCCGGATGAGTTCCGCCATGGAGACCCCGCGCTCCGCGGCCAGTTTTTTCAAGGCGCGCGCCTGGCTTTCCGTGAGCTGAATCTGGGTGCGAACCATGCCCGATGCTCCAATGATTACAATTTCATCATTATGATAACATCTGGCCTGATTCAAGTCAAACTCCTTGAGCAGCAACCTAAAATACGACCGGCGGCATGCGTTTTTCTCATTATCTGTTTTTTTTGGATTGCGGCGACGCGTCGCCGCTTTATGAAACGGCCTCACAAGGCCGCACTCAGAAATCAAAACCGTAACCTTGGCTTCTCGGGGGGGAAATCTCCGGGACTAAGCTCTCTGTTGTGGGGTGAACCCTATCTATGTCTTAGTCTTATAGGTCTTATAGACTTCATGAAACCGCGGGTCGCTCTTGAGGCGGTCGTCGGGGCAGTATTCGCGCATGAGGAACTTCGTGTTCAGGGGGTTGACCGCCAGGCCCCGCTGATACCAGCGGGAGGCCGCGTCCAGGTCGCCTATGTCGCCGTAGATCAAGGCGATGAAGCCCGGCGGGACGGGGATGGCCGTCGGATCGGCGGTCATCCGTTCCAGGGTCGCCTTGGCCTCGGCCGCCTCGGGAGTGCGGACTCCCTTTTGGACCTTGAACAACACGGTGCACTTCATGAAGAAACGAATATCGGGGATCTGGCATCCGTCGGCCGCGCGGGAAGCCGATTGATAATCCCCCGTGGCCAGGTATGAGTTCGTGAGGAAAACCCGGGCCAAGAGGAATTCAGGGTTTTCCTCCAGCAGCGGTTCCAGCTTCCGG
>CAZFTV010000268.1:0-1815 GCA_964521765.1 uncultured Eubacteriales bacterium | reverse complement strand
CGTCTCATGATTTCCTTGCCTAAGTCTTTCTCAGAGACGGGACACTTCCAGGGGGCAGATCAATTCAGGTCGACGCGGAAGATTTCGAATGTCCGCAGGCTGCGCAGGTTAAGCGCGGCGAGCATTTCGTCCGGGCGGTTTTTGGCCAGGCGGTATTGATTGCTGCGGATGCCCGCGAAAGGGGTCATGTCCCGGACGATTTTGGATGCCGTATCGACCAGGTAGATGTGATGAATCTCGTCGCCCTCGTTGTCCTTCAAATAGAGAATTCGCCGGCTGTCATACGCCCAGCGCTTATGCCTATCGGCCTCGATGTCCACACTGGCGGCGCTCGTCCTGGTTTCGAGCTCGTCCGTGGTCAAGGACCTCTACGGCGGATTCATAAAGCCCTCGGCTTCGGACCGCAGCCTGACAGCCCTGATGCGGGGCATGAGCGCCCTCTTTGTTCTCTTGTCCGTGCTGCTGGCTTATGTCCGGCCGGCGACGATCGTCACCATTCTGGGCATCTCCTGGGGCGCCGTGGGCTCGGTCTTCCTCGGGCCGTTCGTCTGGGGATTGCTGTCCAGGCGTACGAGCAGGGCGGGGGCGGTGACGGCCTCGATCACGGCCCTGGCCGTGTGCCTGGCGCTTTATCTCGGCGGCATGGGTTCGCCCGAGGCGGGCACAATCGGCATGCTCGTCTCCCTGGCCGTCCCGCCGGTCTTCAGCTTGTTCGTAAAACCGGCCGCTGGGGGGAGTAGGGACGGGTAACAGGCCCGGCTCAAGCCGCTTAGTGGCTTACTGAGCCGTACTGAAAGTCCTCACGCTTTCGACGAAAAAACGTTTCGTGGCCGCCCACGAAAAGTCCGCAAGCATTTCCGGGTCGGGATCCTGGTCTGCGTCTTCGAAATAGACAAGGCTTTTGAGCACGTGATGCCGGTTGAAGCCTACCGGGCCGTACTTCCGCTCGAAATGCGGGAAAAATCCTTTCAGGTCGAGCCCGAGAGTCTTATGGATGAAAAAAAGGTCCGAGAAGTCCCGTTTCGTCCCCCGCGAGGAGATCGCGTCGATTTTCATGCAGCCGATGTCAACGAGTGAGGCGACGCTCATCCCCAGGAAATCCACCGTCTCTTCGAGCAGCGGGTAGGCGTAATGGAACAGGCTGATTTTCACTTCGTCGAGCCGTCCAACCAGGGTGCCGGCGTCGGAGTAATCGGCCGCAAAACGGCCCAGATTCCGGAGGGAGTTTTGGATGACGAAGATATCGAATTCGTCCCGCGAGAAGAAATCGAAATCCCGAGACCGGCGGTGACCGATGTGGAGGGCGCAGCCCGTGCCCCCGGCGAGATAGAAAGGCCTCATGAAATCCTGCCGGGCTAATCTCCTCAGGATGCTTTCGGCGTCCTCGCTCAAAACAGTCTTGAACATCGGCTGCTATTTCAGGAGGAGGGCCCAGTAATGGGAACTCTTTCGGGAGATTCTCCGGCTTTCGTGGAGGACATTCTTGATATCGTTCCGGGAGTAGGTCGAAAAAAGCCACTCCACGGCTTTGTCGTCGCCGAATTCCAGAATCCGCTCGATGATATATTTTTTGTTTTGTCGAAGGTCGAGATGGGTCGGGTTGATATCCCAGAACGGAGAGCGGGGGATGCCGATTCCCTTGTTCATTTTTCTTATTATAGCACAGGTTACGATTGTTTCTTCTCCTGCGAGGTGCTGCATTTCCCTGTCCGCAAGGAGTTGCTGAGCCCGGAGTGGGCCGAGCGCCTCCTCTCTTGGCAACACAGCGGTTTCTCGGTCCCCCCCCCTCCTTGTCATTCCCGATGCGGCACTCTG
>CAZFTV010000267.1:0-1824 GCA_964521765.1 uncultured Eubacteriales bacterium | reverse complement strand
CGAAGATCAGAACGTCGCCGTGGGCAAGAGGCTTCTGTCCTCCCATCTTCTGGCCGCCGACCTGTATGCCCTCCACCAGAGTGCCGTAAAAGCTGCCCCTGTCCTCCAGGACGAATGCCCGGTTCCGGTAATCGATCAGGCAATGCTCGCGTGATACATAGGCCGCCGCGCCCCGCTCCTTCAAATAAAGGTCGTGGGACGGCGACGAATCCGGCCGACGTCTCGAGGGGATGATGGGCGTTTCGCGCCGGCGGGAATCGCGGCCGATGCGGAAGGGGAAGCACGGAATGGGAATCATGGGCTTGCCCAGTGACCTGAGAGCTTCGGGCGTCAGAGCTTTAAGAAAAGCGGCCGGCATGTTTTGATCAGGGCTGACCATGGCTTATCCCCTCCCCTTCCCGGCAGGCTACCCGAAGATTATATGAAGATGAAACAGGCAAAATCAAGCGGGAAAAAATTACAAATTCAGCGGCGCTTCCGCTGCGGTCTTGAGGTGTTTTTTCAGGTAGCGGCCGGTGATCGAGCCGTCCGCGGCGGCCACCTCCTCGGGCGTGCCCGCGGCCACGACCCGGCCGCCCCGCTCGCCGCCCTCGGGCCCGAGGTCGATGACCCAGTCGGCGCACTTGATGACGTCCAGGTTGTGCTCGATGACGCACACGCTGTGTCCTTCCGCCACGAGCCGCTGGAAGGCGCGGAGCAGCACGGCCACATCGTCCGGGTGGAGCCCCACGGTCGGCTCGTCGAACAGGTAGAAGATGCGCTTTTCCCGCTCGTGGACGAGATGGTGGGCCAGCTTGATGCGCTGCAGCTCCCCGCCGGAGAGCGTGGTCGTCGGCTGTCCCAGCCGCAGGTACCCCAGGCCCACGTCCCGCAGCGGGGCGAGCTTCTTCGTGATCCGCGGATGGTCGGCGAAAAAAGCCATGGCCTCCTCGACGCTGAGCTCGAGGACCTGGTGGATGTTTTTTCCGCGGTAGGGGATGTCCAGGACTTCGGCCTTGAAGCGCCGGCCGAGGCAGGATTCGCAGGTCAGGACGACGTCCGAGAGGAACTGCATCTCCACGACTTTTTGGCCGTCGCCCTGGCAGTCCTCGCAGCGGCCGCCGGGCGTGTTGAAGGAGAACATGCCCGGGCCCATGCCCTGGGCGCGGGCCTCGCGCGTGCGGGCGAACAGCACGCGGATGTCGTCCATGGCCTTGGTGTAGGTGGCCGGGAGGGAACGGAGGGAGGCGCTGATGGGCGCCTGGTCCACGAGCACGAGCTTGTCCACGCGGCTCCGGCCGAGTATCCGGTCGCAGCCCTCGGGCGCGGGCCGCTCCCAGTTGCGGTAGAGAATATCGGCGAGCAGCGTGCTCTTCCCGGAGCCGCTGACGCCCGTGAGACAGGAGAAAACGCCCAGGGGGAGGCGGACGTCGATGTTCTTGAGGTTGTGCTTGCGGGCGCCGCGGACCTCGATGTGGCCCCGCGCCCGGCGCCGCTCGGAGGGGACGGGGATGCGCTTGAGACCGGTCAGGTATTGTGCGGTCAGCGAGGCGTCGTCGCGGAGGAAATCCGCCATCGTCCCGGCGAAAATCACCCGGCCGCCCGCCCGTCCGGCGCCGGGTCCCAGGTCCACGGCGTAGTCGGCGGCGCGGATGATGTCCGGGTCATGCTCGACGACGACCACGGTGTTGCCGATGTCTTTGAGCGAGAGGAGAATGGCCGTCAGGCGGTCGTTGTCCCGGGCATGGAGCCCGACGCTCGGCTCGTCCAGGACGAAGAGCGCGCCGACCAGCGTCGAGCCGAGGGCCGCGGCAAGGTTGATGCGCTGGGCTTCGCCGCCGCTCA
>CAZFTV010000266.1:1302-1839 GCA_964521765.1 uncultured Eubacteriales bacterium | reverse complement strand
CGACCATCTCCGGCTATCTCAACAAGAAAATCTACTATCCCCGCGCGCGGAGATGGGGATCGTTCGTCATCTGGGATACGATCCGCACCAGGCTGATCACCGAGGAAGCCATGATCGAGACAGCCCGGCGGATAAGCGTCAAGAACAAACAGAGCTGTCTCATCATCTTGAACGCCCCCCTCACGGGGCCCTGGCTCGACTTCACCAAGCTAAAAATGATCGGCCGGACCCGCGAGGCGGTCGTCGAAGACGAGTCCTATGTTCTCTATCTCCTGCCCTACAGCCGAAGTCTGGCCGATTCCTTCAATCGCCAATTGATCCCCTTCCTCGTTGGTCCGAAATAGCTAAGGAGTCCCATTGTTCACCATGAAGCCGAGACAGGAGGAACGTCCGGGCGCGGCGGAAACAGAATCCTGCGCCGGGGCGAAAACCCGTCTCCGGGAATGTCTGCTGGCGGGGGCCCTTCTCTCACTTCTATTGATCGCAGCTTTTTTCTCAGTTGTTTTCGGGGGCCGGACTCTGCAGACGGCGTCCTGG
>CAZFTV010000266.1:955-1271 GCA_964521765.1 uncultured Eubacteriales bacterium | reverse complement strand
GCCGCTTAATCCGGTGCATCAGCGCAACTGGTCCGAGTTGGCCGGCCTGCCCGTCATCGACCCCGGGTCCTCGAGCTGGCAAAACGAGCCTTGGGCGGCGAGGGTCAGGGCGGAATTCAGGCAGGGAAACTGGCCGCTATGGAACCCGGATTCCGGCGCGGGAGCGCCGCTCCTGGCCAATATGCAATCGGCTCCCTTCTCGCCCCTGAGGGCCATCCCTCACCTCTTCGGCTCTCCCGCCGCCTGGGACGCCTATTATCTCCTGCGGCTGTTCTTCGCCGGTTTTTTCGCCTACCTTTTCCTGCGCTTATGGCGG
>CAZFTV010000266.1:0-922 GCA_964521765.1 uncultured Eubacteriales bacterium | reverse complement strand
CGGTCGTCTTCATGTTCACCGGCTACAACATCCTGTACATCAACATGGGCCACCTGGACGTCGATATTCTCCTCCCCGCGTTCCTGTTCGTCTTCGAATCCCTGTTCAGAGAGCGCCGGGCCGGGACCGCGGCCGCCGCCGTCCTGCTGGTGTGCCTGTCCGTCCTGGGAGGCATGCCCGAGTCGACGTTCTTCGTTCTCTTTTTCACTTCGGTCTACTACGCCTTCAGGACGGTCTCCACGGCCGTCCCCCTGCGCGCGGCGCCGCATTATTACGTCAAGCACGCTTTTCGCTTTCTGCTGCCGCTCGTCCTGGGCCTGCTCCTCTCCGGGCCGCAGCTTTTCCCCTTCGCTGAATACCTCGGCCGGAGCTGGACCAGCCACGCCGGATCGACGGGCACGACCTCGAACCCCTTGAGCGGCGCCCTGTCCCTCATCGTCCCTTATTTCTTCGGGAAACTTCATCAGAACTGGAACGGGCTGAGCTCGCATGCCCTTCTCCCCTACCTCGGCGGAATCCCCGTTCTCCTGGGCCTCTTAGCCGTCCTGGCCAAGAAACGGCCTGAGGAGCGGCGCATCGTCTTCTTCTTCTCGGGGTTCGGCCTCCTTTTGCTGGGAAAGGCCTATGGCTTGGCCGCCGTCAACTGGGTCGGGCATTTGCCCCTGTTCAACAGGCTGATTTTCGCGAAATACAGCGTTCCGGAAATCGCCTTTTCCCTGGCGGCGCTCGCGGCCTTCGGCCTCGATGCCCTCTTGAGTTTCCAGCTATCCAAAAAACGGCTCTTCGCGGCGCTTGGCATCACGCTCGGTTTCATGCTTCTTTCTCTCGGGCTCAAGCCCCTGGAATTTTTTCCGCAACTCAAGGAACCCTCGGTGTGGCGCTACGCCGCCATGCAGACGGCCATGAGGAGCTTCTCTGCCTC
>CAZFTV010000265.1:1031-1853 GCA_964521765.1 uncultured Eubacteriales bacterium | reverse complement strand
GACGAGGCCGGCCGTCGCCACGGCGAAAACGGCTAACTTGAACATGCCCGGGCTGAAATTATCACTCCGGCTTGAAATCGTCAATCCTTCCCGCAGGCGCCGCCCTCAGAGACTGAGAAACGCGAGTTCAGCTCATTTCTCGAGACGAGCCAATCCGGGAGAAATCGGCTGTCCCTTTCGCATTTCGAATTGTTCAACAACCGCCCTGTACTTTTCATGAATCATTTTCCGATCGAATTCCCGCATCTCCTCAATCATGACAGCCTGCTCTTCACGGGTGAGATACTTCACCGAGGCGGGAAAAAAGACCTTGTCTTCCTTGGCGATATGAGTCGGATAAAAGCCGGCCAGCGACTTCAGTCTTTCCTCGATCATCTTCAAAGCGTCCTGATCTCCGCCGCTCCAGCGCTCTTTGGCTTCGACCAACTCCTTCACCATTTGGCGGGCGCAAACATGCTCTTTGACGAGATCGTCCATTGCCCGCCGGTCTTCGGCGGATAATGCTTTTCCCTCGAGATCCCGAAAGAGAATGTCTTCTTCTTTTCCGTGATGGGTCCTGTCGGCGTACGTTCGGATGAAGTCGACCGCGGCATCCAGCAGGGCGGAATTCGCTGTTTTCTTCTTTCGGACTCTGAGCGCCTCCAGCCGCAAGACGGCGATCATCCTCTCGATGAGGCGGTGTTCCATCATTAAAAGACCGATGGGCATCATGGTTTATCTACTTTTTCGACCGCAAACTCATGTCTTTTTATTCTTCATGTGTTTCATGGAGGAATGTACGAAACGGCCGAACGCCCTCTCCCTTTGTCTTCTTTCGGCGTA
>CAZFTV010000265.1:0-1021 GCA_964521765.1 uncultured Eubacteriales bacterium | reverse complement strand
CCCTGTCTTTTTTACGTCGATCGACGTAGGACATTTCATGGAATTCCGATTCCTTCTTGAGCTTGAGGTAACTCTGATGGTGTTCCTGGCTTAATTCCCCTCTTTCAACCGCCAACCGTACGGCACAGCCGGGTTCCTGAGCGTGGCTGCAATCCGGAAAGCGGCAGCCCCCGGAAAGTTCGAGAATGTCCTCGAAACCTTTGCTTACGCCCTCGCCGGCGCCGAGAAGGCCAAGCTCCCTCATCCCGGGCGTATCGATCAGCATCGCTCCCCTGTCGAGGACGATAAGCTGCCTGCGGGCCGTCGCGTGCCGCCCCTCTCCCGTGGCGCTGACCTCCCTGGTGCCGTAAGCGTCCTTCCCGACCAGCCGGTTGATGAGCGTCGTCTTGCCGACTCCCGACGAACCCAGCAGGCAGTACGTCCGCCCCGGGGTCAACTCCCGCTTGAATTCGTCGAACCCGGCCCCGGTGACGTTGCTCAGGGCGAGGACTTTGCCCTTCACGCCCGCCCGCCTGACGGCCGCGATCTTATCTTCCAGATCCACGGGGGAGATCAAGTCCGTTTTGGTGAGAACGACGACCGGCTCGACGCCCCCGTCGGCGGCCGCGACGAGGTACCGGTCCATCCTCCGCACGTTGAAGTCGAAATGGCATGACTGAACGATGAAAACGGCGTCGATGTTGGCGGCGATCATCTGATAATCGACGGCCTCGCCGGCGCACTTGCGACGCAGGAACGTTTTTCTCGGGAGGACGTCGTGGATGACGGCCTCGACTCCCGAACCGTGATACTGCGCGACGACCCAGTCGCCGACGCAGGGCAGCTCGACCGGGGATTCAACCCGGAAATGAAACTTCCCGGCAAGCACGGCGGGAACTTCCCTGAGCTCGTTCCTGATGAGGTAGGAGCCGCGGTCGACCGCCGCGACGCGCGCGAAGCTTCGCCCCTCGCCGGGCAGGGCATCGGCCCGCTCTTCAAACCACCGGTCAAAACCCAGGTCACTCAGCTTCATGGGATTGTA
>CAZFTV010000264.1:0-1855 GCA_964521765.1 uncultured Eubacteriales bacterium | reverse complement strand
AGCCGCTGGGCGGCAAGGCGCAGTTCGGCGGCCAGCGCTTCGGGGAGATGGAGGTCTGGGCGCTCGAGGCCTACGGCGCGGCCTTCACGCTCCAGGAGCTCTTGACCGTCAAGTCCGACGACGTCGAGGGGCGGGCGAAGATTTATGAGGCCATCGTCAAGGGCGACCTGGACTTCCAGCCCGGCCTGCCCGAATCGGTCAATGTTCTTATCCGCGAGCTTCAGAGCCTCTGCCTGAACGTGGAGCTGGAGAAGGCCGAGAGGGATGAGATCCTGCCCTGGGGCATCGAGGTCCCGGCTCTCAAAGGAGAAAGGTAATGGAAGTCAGACCGAACGTCTCGGGGAAAGCCCGGGTCGATTTCGACCGGGTCCGGATCAGCATTGCCTCTCCGGACAAAATTAAGAGCTGGTCGTGGGGCGAGGTGACCAAGCCGGAGACCATCAACTATCGGACCTTCAAGCCGGAAAAGGACGGGCTCTTCTGCGCCAAGATTTTTGGTCCGATCAACGACTATGAATGCCTCTGCGGCAAGTACAAGCGGATGAAATACCGGGGCATCATTTGCGAACGCTGCGGAGTCGAGGTCACCAAGTCCAAGGTGAGGCGGGAGCGGATGGGACATATCCTGCTCGCTTCTCCGGTGGCCCACATCTGGTTCTTCAAGAGCCCGCCGAGCCGGATCGGCCTCGTCCTCGACCTGTCCATCAAGGACCTGGAGAAGGTCCTCTACTTTGAGTCCTATATCGTCACCGACCCGGGTGACACGCCCCTCAAGGACAGGCAGCTCCTCAACGAGGAGGAGTTCAAGGAAGCCCAGGAGAAATACGGCAACAAATTCGAGGTCGGGATCGGCGCCGAGGCCATCGACGGCCTCCTCACTCGGATCGACACCGCCAAGGAGACCGAGAGGCTGCGCCGGCTGATGAAGAAAGACACTTCCCAGCAAAGGAAACTCCGCTACGCCAAGCGGCTCCGGGTTTTCAAGGCGCTCAAGAAGTCCGGCAACCGCCCGGATTGGATGATCCTCAAGGTCGTCCCCGTCATCCCCCCCGACCTCCGGCCCCTGGTCAGGCTCGACGGCGGCCGGTTCGCGACCTCCGACCTCAACGATCTCTACCGCCGGGTGATCAACCGGAACAACCGTCTGAAGAAGCTCATCGAGCTCAAGGCGCCCGAGCTCATCATCCGGAACGAGAAAAGAATGCTCCAGGAGGCTGTGGATGCCCTGTTCGACAACGGCAAAAGAGGCCGCGTCCATCTCGGCGCCAACCGGCGGCCGCTCAAGTCCCTGAGCGAGGCCCTGCGCGGCAAGCAGGGGCGTTTTCGCCAAAACCTCCTGGGCAAGCGGGTCGATTATTCCGGCCGGTCCGTCATCGTCGTCGGGCCGGAGCTCAAGCTCAACCAGTGCGGGCTGCCCAAGAAGATGGCCCTGGAGCTTTTCAAGCCGTTCATCTTTCATAAATTGGAGAAGGAAGGGCTGGTCCCGAGCGTCAAGATCGCCCGCGAGTGGCACGAGGCCGAGCGGCCCGAGGTCTGGGATTACCTGGAAGAGGTGGTCCGGGAGCATCCCATCCTCCTCAACCGCGCTCCCACGCTTCATCGGCTGGGCATCCAGGCTTTCGAGCCCATATTGATCGAGGGCAAGGCGATCCAGATCCATCCGCTTGTCTGCGCCGCCTTCAACGCCGACTTCGACGGCGACCAGATGGCCGTTCACATTCCCCTCTCGGTCGAGGCCCAGATCGAAGCCCAGACGCTGATGCTCTCGACGAACAACATCCTGTCGCCGGCCCACGGCAGGCCGCTGACCATCCCCAGCCAGGACATGGTCCTCGGCTGCTATTATCTGACCCTG
>CAZFTV010000263.1:0-1880 GCA_964521765.1 uncultured Eubacteriales bacterium | reverse complement strand
CTCATGCCCCATTTTCCCTTGGAGTTGACCTACCAGGTCAAGAAGCGCCCGGACATCATCTTCATCGTCTTCGACGGTCCGGACAAGGCGATCCTCCTGCGCAGCGACGGGTCGCTGCTCCTCGCCCTGCAGCACGTCCTGAACAAGGTCTCGCCGATCAAGGTCCAGGTCGACTGCGAATTCTACCGCAAGCGAAAAGAAAAAAAGCTCAAGGAATACGCCCAACGCGTCGCCCAACAGGTGTCGGACACGGGGCAGGAAGAGATCCTCGACCTGATGAACCCCTATGAACGGCGGATCATCCACATCGTCGCCAACGAAGTCCGTGGCGTCAGCAGCGAGAGCATCGGCGACGGCTTCCTCAAGAAGATCAAAGTTTTTCGCCTTCCCCGCTAACGCGGGCCTCGCGCTGGCAAAGAAGGACTGTCCTAATAGGGACTATCCCTCTTTCCCATCCGTGCCCCTTCGTCGGCCGCTAAGGGTCCTCGGGTATCGTCTCCGTTCGCTGCGGTGATTCTTCACGCCTTCCCGGTCCGGATTCGATGGGAGGAGTCCGCGTATCCGTCCCGGGAAGTCTAAATCACCGCTTTATGCTCCCTCTGACGACACCCTCAGCCCCTTTATCCGGCGGCCTACTCCAAGAACACCCCTCGGCGAGGTGGATTTCCTGCAGGCTGCGCTTTCTCGCCGAGAGTATCGGGGCCGAGAGGTGTCGTCTCCCTCTATCTAGGACTTGATACACGTTTTTCCCAGAAGTGCTCCTCCGCGCTGCTCCATCGCGCTTCTGCCGGCCGCTCCTGAGAATCCGCTCCTCGTCAGCATCGGCAGGATACCCAGCGGCGGCCAGCGGAAAAGGGGGCCGAGGGCGTCATCAGAGAGAGCATAAGCCGTGATTTAGGCGGGCAGAAGCCGGACGAGGGAAGTTTCAGGGGAAACCGCCAAAACGTGTCTGAGCGAGGCGTAGCGCACGCCGAGCGAGTTGTTTTGGCGCCGAGTTCGGTGCGCTGACCGGCGAAAAAAATCACGGCAGCGAACGAGGATGATGCCCGAGGACCCTCCGCGGCCGACCGCGAGAATACTCCGAGTGAAAATAGGAAGCGCCGGACACTCCCTTGGCTCTTGTTATTGGCGGGCGGGTCACCTAAAATGGAGAACGAAATATATCCATGCTCGAAGATACCATCATCGCGATCTCGACGCCGCCGGGATTCGGCGGGCTGGGGATCGTCCGGATAAGCGGTAAAAGGGCCCTCGCGGTGGCCGGGCAAATCTTCCGGCGGAAGAAAAGATCGAAGAAACCGTTCCCGGCGCGCCGCCCGGTTTTTGGCACGATCCGCGATCCCGAGCGGAAATCGGACCTTGACGAAGCCTTCCTGACGTATTTCAAAGCCCCCCGGTCCTATACTCGGGAGGACGTCGTCGAGCTGAGCTCGCACGGCAGCCCGGCCGTTCTGGAGGGCGTTCTCAGGCTTGGCACCGGGGCGGGTGCGCGCCTGGCCCAGCCCGGGGAGTTCACCCTCCGCGCCTATCTGAACGGACGCCTGGACATGCTCCAGGCCGAGGCCGTCAACGACCTGATCAGGTCCGTCTCGCTGACCCAGGCGCGAATTTCCTCCTGTCAGCTCGGGGGGAGCTTATCCCGGAGGATTTTCCGGTTGCGCGGCAAGCTCATCGCCCTGCTCTCAAGGGTGGAAGCCGGCCTGGAATTTCCGGAGGAGAAGCTCAGGACCGGGGCCCCGGCAGACCGCCGGACCATCGATTCCCTGGCCGCCGAGGTCGAGAGGCTCGTCGCGGGCTACGAGGCCGGCCGGGCCATCCGGGAGGGCGTCACCTTGGCCATCACGGGCAGGACGAACGTCGGGAAATCGACCCTGTTCAAC
>CAZFTV010000262.1:0-1933 GCA_964521765.1 uncultured Eubacteriales bacterium | reverse complement strand
GCCACCAAGGAGACTTCGGTCATCGCCTTCGGCTCGATCGCCGCGGCTTTCCTCTTGGCCTCTCTCTTCAGGGGCAAAAAAGAAAGCGAAATTTCAGGCAGGGGAAGCGTAGGCAGGCACCTCTGGATAAACACCCTGATCGGATTAGCCGCAGCAGTCGCCGTCTCCCTTCTCCTATTTACCTCATTTTTTCAAAATCCCCGGGGCTGGTTCGATTCAATCCTCTCCTTCAAGGTCTATTTTATCAGGGCGGGCGAGGCCGGATTCCACGTCCATCCCTGGTATTACTACCTCCAGACGCTTGCCTTCTCGAAATCGGGGTCCGGCCCGCTTTGGAGCGAGGGCCTCGTCCTGATCCTGGCCGCGGCCGGAATCGTCGCGGCGTTCAGGCTCCGCGCCAACACGGCGCCGGATCGCCCAACCCTAAGATTTCTTGTTTTCTTCACTCTGATCTCGACGGCTGCTTATTCGCTCATCCCTTACAAGACTCCCTGGAACATCCTCCCTTTTTATGTCGGGTTTTTCCTTCTCGCCGGGACTGGAGCGGCCGCTCTTCTTAAAGCCTTCCGGATCAGGTCGATCAGAGCCCTTGTTTTTCTGCTTCTAGCGGCGGGATTTCTCCACCTTGGGGCCCAGGCGTGGCGCGCCGGCTTTGTTTATCCGGCTGATCCCCGCAACCCCTATGTTTATGCCCAGACAAGCCCGGGCTTCCTCAAGCTCGTCCAAAGAGTTGAAGACCTCGCGGCTATCCATCCGGACCGTGAAAAAATGTTGATCATGGTCATCGCCGGTCCCTATGAAACCTGGCCGCTGCCTTGGTATCTGCGGCGCTATGACCGGGTGGGCTACTGGACGGACGCCGCCGGAGCCGGTCCTCTCGGGGACGCGGCGGTCGCCATCACCGACACCGAACAGGCCGGACGCCTAGAATCTATACTGGTTCAATCGTTTCAATCGGAATACTATGAATTGCGGCCGAACGTCTTCCTTGTCCTTCATGTCCGCAATGAGATCTGGGAAGAATACCTGAAGTCGAGCGCCGAAAAGTGAGCCCGTGATGGATATCTCGATCGTCATCCCCGCCTTCAACGAAGCCGGAAAGATCGGGCGCGACGTCGAGGCCGCCTTTACCTTCCTGAGCGAGAACGGCTTTGGGGGCGAGGTCATCGTCGTCGATGACGGAAGCGCTGATGATACCGCCGGGGAGGCCCGCCGGGCCAATGTCCCTCCTCCCATCCGAAAGACCGTCCTGCGCCTGGAGAGCAACTCCGGCAAGGGAACGGCCGTCCGGCGCGGCATCCTGGAGAGCCGTGGGGAGGTCGTGCTCTATGCTGACAGCGGCTCCTGCATTCCCTACGCCAATGCCTTACCTGTGATCAAGAGAATCGCAGCCGGGGAACTGAACATCGGCCTGGCCTCCCGCCGCCTCGAGGGGACAGTCATCCGCCGCGACCGGCCTCTCCGGCGCCGGGTTATCTCCCGGCTGTTCCATCGGGCCGCTATCATCATCGCCGGCCTGCCGCGCTGGGTAACGGATTCCCAGTGTGGGTTCAAGGTTTATGAGGGGAAAGCGGCCCGGGAGCTCTTCGCCGGCCTAGCCACTCCCGGCTTTCTTTTCGAGCTCGAGATCATCCTCAAGGCCCTGCGGCGTGGGCTGCGGATCGAGGAATTCCCGGTCGAGTGGACCTGCGACCTAGACTCTCGGTTGAGGCCAGCCTCACAGGCTGGGAGCGTGCTCAAGGAACTTCTCCAGGTCCGTTCCTTGGCCAAGAAACAATAGAAACGGCGCTGGAAGCATCTCCATCCATGTACTGAACAAGTTGGGAATGGAAAAGCGACCTCTCAGGTTTAGCCTTCCCGAGGCGCTTTTCGAGGGCACCGATTTCTTATGATAAAGGCGAAGGGTGTGGGTGAGGAAGTCCGTGGACGACTG
>CAZFTV010000261.1:972-1943 GCA_964521765.1 uncultured Eubacteriales bacterium | reverse complement strand
CGGATTCCAGGACGGATATCCGGGCGGCCAGCATTTCGCGCTTTTCGACAAGTTCCTGCTTCTCGGCGAACAATAATTCCGTTTCTTTCCGGAACAGAATGGTGTTGGACAAAGCCTTCTCGCGGCTGGCCTCAGCCAAGGCCTTTTCCTTCTCCGCGTCCTGGATCGTTCTCTCGAGGACCACCAGGCCGGCCGACTCAGCCCTGAGCCGATCTTCGAAGTCCCTCTCCTCGGCCCTGAGTTTGTCGAGGTCAGCCGAGACGGGCGCAGCTTCCTCGTCGGCCCGGCGAATTTTCTCTTCCAGCTTTTTGATCTCGGCGGCAAGGGCAAAAATGCCCTCCCCCTTGCGGCCCGGCTTCAGGAGCCCCGAGGCCAGAAGAAGGTCTCCGCCGAGGGTGACGACATTCAACGAGGGATGGCGGAGCCAAAGCCGGACGGCTGTCAACACGTCTCGGGCGATGGCGGCTTCCTGGAGCTGGGGGAGGTAGTCCTTGATCCGTGAGTCCGGCCGGACGTGGGCCTTCAGGAGCCCAAGGACATCGGGGTCCTGGAGGATCGCTTCCGGAAGGAGGGCCTGCCGGGAGCCGGAGAGGAGGAGCAGCCGGGACCTCAGCTCGCCGCCCGAGAAATTCTTGAGGAAATCTCCGGCCGGCACGGCGGTCGCCCGGGCTTCTTCTTTCCAGAAGACATCGAGGAGGGGGGCGTATTCAGGGTCGGCTTCGAGGAGGTCGGCCAGGATGCCCAGGCTGCCGGGAACGGTTTCCTGCTCGCCGGATTCCCTTTCCTTCTGCTCCAGCTTCTTCAGCGCCTGGAGCTCATAGTAGTCCTGGTCCCGCTTTTGTTTGAGCTCGGCGGCGCGGGCTTCCAGACGCTCGATGGCTTCCCCGGCAGCTTGGAGAGACCTGTTCAAGTCCTCGATCTGACGCCGTTTGTCATCACGGCCGAGCACCTCCCGGTCGAGGCGCTCGCGG
>CAZFTV010000261.1:629-947 GCA_964521765.1 uncultured Eubacteriales bacterium | reverse complement strand
GTTGAGGCCGAGATCGCTCTCGCTCAAGAAGGATTCCTCTCCGCTGAGCTGGGATTGCAATTTATCCTCCTGCCGGAGGTGAAGCTCTATCTCTTTATCGACGCGACCGGCCTCGTTTCGGGCCTCGGTCAGCTCGAAAACCCGCTCCATATGCGCAGTCTTCAGCTCTTCAAGGTTCTTCCTCCATCCGGCCTCGGCCTCTTCCAGGCCGCGCATTCGGGCTTCGGCCTCCGTCAGATCCACCCGCTTGGCGTCCAAAGCCCGGTGAAGTTCCGCGGTGGATTCGCCGGCCCGCGCGATCTCCAGGATAAGGCCGAC
>CAZFTV010000261.1:0-614 GCA_964521765.1 uncultured Eubacteriales bacterium | reverse complement strand
AGGTCTTTGAGCGAAACCCGGGCGCTCTTCCGCTTTTCATCGAGGATGTCGAGCCGCTTGCTGTCTTTCTCCAGCTCGGCCCGGCGGATCTGGAGCTCCAGGGTGCGGAGACGCTCTTCGCTCTCCTTCAAGCCCCTTTCCAGGTCCCAGAGGTCCGTCCGCTTCTGAGTCAGCTCGCGCTCATCCTGTTTCAGCCGGGAAACCAGGTCTTTCTCCTGGGTTAGGCAGCCCGCATAGGCGGAGTGGGATTCGGCCCGCCTCTTCTCCAAGAGCTGGATTTTCCCGGCGCAATGGAGGCCGTTGCGCTCGTCGAACACCGGTACGACGACCGAGAGCTTCCGGTAGCGCGAGGCGGCCGAGGCTTGGCGTTGCAGGGAATTCTTGGCCTTGGCCACCTCGGCGATGATGTCCTCGAGCCGGGTAAGGTTGATCTCCGTGCTTTCCAGCTTGCTTTGGGCTTGTCTCTTCTTTTCCTTGTAGAACGCCGTGCCCGCCGCTTCCTCGAGGAGTTGTCGTTTTTCAATCGGCTTGGAGGTTAGGAGAAGGCCGATGGCGCCCTGTTCAATGACGAAATACTCGTTCTCCGCGACAGCCCGCTTCCAGAGCGCGTCGTG
>CAZFTV010000260.1:0-1962 GCA_964521765.1 uncultured Eubacteriales bacterium | reverse complement strand
CTTGAGCAGGAGGTCTCTGCGGGCCAGGACCGCTTTGATCTCCGACAAGGTGAGGTATTTTCCGACCGCCTCGCGGATGGACTTGGCCGTCAGGCCGCGAAGCGCTTCAAGGAAGGAGCGGGGCAGGGGGGCGAAATTCTCCTTCATCGAGAGTCCCTTCCGGCCGTAGATCAGCCTGGTCAGGTAGGGATGGGAGGGCCGGAAGGCGCGGGAGTGGTCGATGAGGATCAGCCGCCAGTCCGGGGTGTAGCGGATGTTCTGCAGCGTCCGGTCGGTGTTGGCGATCAGGCTGTCGAAAGCCCTCTGCAGAGCCCGGGCCCTCTCGATATCGTGCGCCTTCTCCGAAGGAGCGGCAAGGTTCTCTTTGTACATCTTGAGCTCGCTCATGGGCAGGTCCGCCCAGAGCTGCAGCGACCCGGCGCTCAGGTTGTGGGCGCGCTCGACCGTGGGCGGCACCATGCCCAGTCCCAGGAGCTTGTCCAGCCTGTAGGCGGCGATTTCGCACTCCCATTTGTCCGTGTCCCCGGCGCCGATGCCGGACGGCCGTTTCCAGACGGCGAAAGATTTCCGGTCGGCGAGAGCAAGAGTGATCTTGCGCGGCTTGGTGACTCCCTCGCCGATGGGCTCGCTGTCGACGACTTTGGCGCTTTTGAGGAATGTTTCCCATTCCGCGCGACGGGCGACCTCCTCGGCCGTGAATTGCGCCGCCGCGCTTCCCGCCAGGGCGGCGATGAACAGAACGGCGGCGATGATTTTTCCCGGCAGATTGTTCGTCTTCATGATCCGCTCCTTTTGCGCCCGCCGGGGCGCGTCTGAGGTCAATATTCCGTTTTCCCGGCCCCGACCCTGCCCTTGAAGATTCGGTGGAGGAAGACGACGGCGGCGATAACCAGCGGCATCCCCACCGCGGCGATGATGAGCATGACGCGCAGGGTGAGCGGGCTGGAGGAGGCATTGGCCGCCGTGAGGCTGAACGAGGCGGCACGGGCTCGGACGAGGACCGGATACTGGACCGCTCCGGCGATTCCCCACAGACTCAGGAACATGAGCGAGGTCATGAGGAACGCCAGCTTGTCCTTTCCCCAGCCGATGGCCAGGTTCAAGACGATCAGGGCGATGACGAAAACGGCCGCGCCGGCCCAGGCCGCGAGGTTCCTCCTGGCCCAGGGCAGGTATCCGAATGACAGGGCCAGACAGGCGACGAAAAGCAGGCCTTCCGTCCACCACAGCTTGACCGCTGCCTTTTTGGCCCGGTCGCGCAAGGGGCCCTCGGCCTTGAGGCTGATGTAGGCCGTGCCGTGCAGGAGAAAAGTGGATAATCCCAAGAGGCCGATGGCCGTGGGGAAAAGCCGGAGAAGAGTGAAGAAAGTCCCCCGGAATTCCCCTGCGGCGTCCAGGGGAACGCCGACGATGACGTTGCCCAGGGCCGCGCCGAAGAGAAGCGCCGGGATCCAGCTACCCAGGCTGAAGGTCAGCTCCCAGAGACCCGCGCGCTTCGTGTCGCGGCCATGGAATTTAAGGGACACGGTGCGGAAGATGAGGGCGAAGAGGACGAGAATCAAAGCCAGGTGGAATCCGCTGAAGACCGTGGCGCAGGCCCGGGGGAAGGCGGAGAAAAGCGCCGCTCCGGCCGCGAGGAGCCAGACCTCGTTTCCGTCCCAGAACGGGCCGATGGCCCGGATGAGCGTCCGTTTTTCTTCTTCCCTCTCGGCCAGGAACGGGAGCAGGCATCCGACGCCCAGGTCGTAGCCGTCGAGCAGGGTATAGCCGGCCAGGAGGAATCCGACGAGGAAGAACCATAGGGTTTGAAGAGCGCTGGGCTCCATCATTCTCCTCCTGCTCCCTTAGGGACCGGCCGTCAGGCCGAATTGAAGACGCGCCAGGAAGACGGGGTCCATGCCGGTTCTCCTTGCTCAGAGCGCCGCTTATTTTATGCGCTGGGCGCGGTGATGGCAAGAGCGG
>CAZFTV010000259.1:0-1997 GCA_964521765.1 uncultured Eubacteriales bacterium | reverse complement strand
ACCCGCGCCCCCGCGATCCGCGCGACCCGCGCGAGACGCCCCGCGGTGACTTCGATCACGGCCACGCCGATTTTTGAGAAGTAATGACTGATGCGTCCGATCTCTTCTTCCATCGTCCCTCCTTGTCTATCCCCGCATGTTTTCGTGTTTTCACCTTAGCAGAAAAATGCGCTCCTGACAAGAAGCAAAGACGGGGTCGCGTCTACACTTTCCACTTCTTTTCACAGACCGGAAAAGATCAAGCCGTTTTTTTGCCCAAAAAGGGAAATTTGAGCATGAACCACCGGGCAGAGTGGAAAGTGTAGACGCGATCCCGTTTTATTCAGCCGCAGAGCACGGACCCGCCGTTGACGCTCAATATGGCGCCGGTGATGTGACGGGCCAGGTCCGAGGCGAGAAAAAGGATGGGGCCGGCGATGTCCTCGGGCGCGGGGATTCTGCGCAGAGGAATCGATTCCAAAACGCGCCGCTTGAACTCCGGGTCACTGAAGACTTCGGCGCACATGTCCGTGTCCACCCAGCCGGGCGCCACGGCATTGACCCGGATGTTGTGCGGCGCGAGCTCGGCGGCCAGGGATTTGGTCAGGGCGTTCAATGCGCCCTTGGTCGCGGCGTAGTGAGAGTGAAAGGCCTCGCCGCGGATGGCTGCCGTCGAGGAGACGTTGATGATGGCCCCGCCGCCTCCGGCGATCATCCTCGGGACAGCGGCGTTGATCACGTAGAAGACGCCGTCCAGGTTGACCCTCATGGTTTCCTCCCAGACTGCATCGGTCATGTCCCCCATCCGGCCATAGGTCCAGATGCCGTGGTTGTTGACCAGAACGTCCAGGGAGCCCAGTTCTTGGAAAACGCGCTCGACAAGGCGTTCGGCTTCTTCCCGGCGCGACAGGTCGGCCTTGAAAGCCAGGCCTTTCCGGCCGAGTCCCTGGATTTCGCCCCTCACCTTGCAGGCGGCATCCTCGCGGGTCGCGTAATTGAGGGCGACGTCCGCGCCCGCGCGGGCGAACAGGAGCGCAGTCGCGCGGCCGATTCCTCGTGACCCTCCGGTTATCAGTGCCGTCTTTCCTGCGAATGAGATCATACCCGCCTCCATTTTTCCTACGGAGCTTGCCAGCCCCCTTCTTTCCCAGGCCTGCCGGCAGCCGCAAGGCTTCCCTCTCCGGGCCGCCCCGCCCTACTCCGAATAGCTCAGGGAAAAATCCTTCATCTCATCAAAATAGAGATAGCGATGGATGTCCTCGTTGAACGGCTCGACCTTGTCTTTTACGGCGGCGAAATACTCCTCTGCTGCGGGCAGCTGTCCCTTGAGGGCGGCCAGGGCGCCCAGGACGGCCGAGCCGAGGTAGACGCGGGCGCCGTCTCCCATCCGGTCATCGAAGTTCCGGGTCGAAGTCGAAAAGATGGTCGCGCCGGGCTGAACCCGCGCTTGGTTGCCCATGCACAGCGAGCAGCCCGGCATCTCCGTCCGCGCCCCGACTTGGGAAAAAATAGAATAATATCCCTCCTTGCGGAGCGTGATCTCATCCATTTTTGTCGGAGGGGTTATCCAGATTCTGGTCCGGGGATAAGCGGCCTTGTCGAAAATCCGACCCGCAGCGCGGAAATGCCCGATGTTGACCATGCAGGAGCCGATGAACACCTCGTCGATTTTATCGCCGGCCACCTCGGACAAAAGCTTCACGTCGTCCGGGTCGTTGGGGCAAGCCAGGATAGGCTCCTTGATCTCGGCCAGGTCGACCTCCAGAACGGCGGCGTATTCCGCATTCTTGTCCCGTTCGAGCAAGGCCGGCTCTTCCAGCCAGGACTCGCAGGCCGCGATCCGTCGCCGGAGCGTGTCCGCATCCCTGTAGCCGGAGTCGAAGACAGACACCGCGTTAGCGTCCCCGGAGCGTTCGTGACATAGTGGCCTCCATCATGAATCCCAGTCTCCGGCATCGCTTCCCCATCTATCCGAGCCAGTTCGTCTCTGCCGTGGCCATGATCTCGCTGGGCCCGCT
>CAZFTV010000258.1:0-2019 GCA_964521765.1 uncultured Eubacteriales bacterium | reverse complement strand
GGATCGCGGCCTCACGAGGTTGCGCTAAAACGCTGTCTTCGCCCTCGAAAAAATCCTTGTAAGGCTCTTTTATAGCTTTAAATCGCGCTTATTTTTATTATATTGAATATGATAACCAGGCCCGACCCCATAATGAAAGGCAAGGAGTTTGCCGTTGTCGCCGGGAAGGCGTGACAAAGACCCGGTCCGGAACGGACTTTTCCGTCTGAACTCTCTCATACGCCGAGTGGATCAGCCGTGGTTTATACGCAGGAAGATATTGGGCATGCGGGATCGTATTCAAGAGGAAATATCGGGAGCGGTCAGGATAAGCGCGTACGGAAGAGTTTTTTGAACTTGCGTTCCGTTCGGAGTCGTTTCAAAGCGTTGAACTCCTGGAATTCCATTCCGAATGAATAGAAACCGTCCATGACCGGCCGCGAGTTGGCGACATGGACCAAGAGAGTCCATTTGTGGGGAAGCCCGCCAACATTTAAATTCACCACAGAATCCCAGGCGAGTTTGGCCGAGCTGCCGACGTTCAGGCCGCCCCGGGAATAGTTCAGGACGCATCCTTTTCCCAGAATTTCCCCAGATAAAGGATCGGAGATATCGCAAAGCACGACGATGGGCAGACGCGTGTATTTGCGCCGGGATTTTTTCCTGTCTTCGTCATCGAGCATGTTTTGATCCTTCTTAGCTCTTCAATCCAATTCTCTGGCGGCGGGCATGCCGTGAACACACAGCCTTCCCCAGACGTTTTTATATCGCCGCCCGGGTTTACTGTCAAGAATAAATTGATGAGTCGGCGGCAATGAAGGCTATTGCCGCACCAGTTCCACGCGGCGGTTCTGTGCCCGACCCAATTCGGTGGCATTTTCGGCGACCGGCCGGCTTTCGCCGAATCCCTTCGTTTGCAGACGGTCGGCGGATATTCATGCCGTGACCAAGTAGGCTTTGACCGCCTCGGCTCGCTGCAGGGAGAGAGTCTGATTGTGGCTGTCGCTGCCGGTGGAGTCGGTATGCCCTTCGATGGTCAACTTCCAATCCGGCTCGCCGCGAAGCAGCCTCAGCACTTCATCGAGAACCGGCTTGGATTCTCCGCGGATCACAGCCGAATCGAGGTCGAAAAGGATGCCGTAAACTCGCACGCGGCCGTCGGCGGCCAGTTTCTTTAATGATAAGAGTTTCCTTTTCGGCTGCGGCTGTTCCCGGCCGCGTTATTGCCTCGGTCGTCCCATCCAACCATCGTGAGTGAGTATAGAGGAGAGCCCGGAAGGGGTCAGGACGGCCTGAGGATGGGGACGGACGAGCCGGAGGACGCCTGAAGCGCCCGATGGGGCGGAATTCATGCGGACCTCCGTATCCTTTGAAAAGAGGTCATGCATAATAATCGGCCGGCGGGTCGGCGGCTATAAGGAGTTCCTGAAAAGCGACCTGAGACGGCGGGGGCCTTTCCGCCGTAAAGGTCAACTTCAGATGATCGACGATCCGGTCGACGACATCGTGCTCCGTGAGGAAGGCTATGACGCGCATCATGCCGCCGCAGCGGGGATAGACCATGGGATCGACCTCGTAGACTTTCCGGATCGTGGCCGCCCAACCTTTGGAGGGGATGCGCTGGGGCTCCTCCTCAATCATGCGCAGAGGGAAAGCCTCGAGGCTCGCCTTCCGGACCTTGCCCCGGTGGGCGTTGGCATACAGGCCGTAGTACCGGACCATGACCTTGCCCTTGTCAGGGATATGGGAGGTGACCCGGGCGATAAATTCCAGGTAGTCCATCGTCTCCTGCTCGCGGGCGCCCTGGTCATATCGATATCCCACCTTGCCTTCCTTTTCCTCGAAAGAGAGCCGTTCAAGCGAAAGGAGCGGCCTGATCATGTACTTTCCGACCCGCTCGGCCTCCGGTTTGGTCGTGGCCCGGACTAGGCTGTGTACGGAAAACCCCGAATGTCGCCAGGAGAGGAGGCGCTCCGGATGCCGGGGACGATAGACTCCCGCTCTGGCGGGAGAAATCTTTCAGGAAATGGGCCAACATCA
>CAZFTV010000257.1:0-2080 GCA_964521765.1 uncultured Eubacteriales bacterium | reverse complement strand
CAGGCCTCGTCCATAGTCGAGATCGCCTCCCAGTACACGACCCTGAAGCGGCGGGGCCGGAAATGGGTTGGTCTCTGCCCGTTCCACACCGAAAAGACGCCGTCGTTCACCGTCGACGACGAGAAACAGCTCTACCACTGCTTCGGGTGCGGCGCCGGCGGGGACATCTACTCGCTGGTCATGGAGAGGGAGAACCTGACCTTTCCCGAGGCCCTTAGGCACCTGGCCGAGAAGTACCACGTGCCCCTGCCGGAACAGCAGAGGGTCCGGCCCGAACTCCTCAAGCTCGAGGAAAAGCTCTTCAAGATCAACGACCTGGCCCTGGGCTTCTTCAATAAAAACCTGTACAAAACCCAGGAGGGGGCCAAGGCCCTCGAATACCTGAAAAAGCGGGGGCTGACGGAAGAGACCATCCAGACCCTCAAGATCGGCTACGCCCTGAACTCCTGGACCGCCTTGCTCGACTTTTTCCAGGCGAAGAACGTCCCCGTCTCGCTCCTCGAGAAAGGCGGCCTCGTCCTCCCCGGCTCCAGGACCGGGGAATACCGCGACAGGTTCCGCGGACGGGTCATCTTTCCCATCTTCAGTCTGACGGGAAGGACCGTCGGCTTTGGCGGCCGGACCGTCATCGACGCCGAACCCAAGTACATGAATTCGCCGGACACGCCCCTCTACTCCAAGGGCAAGCTCCTCTATGGCCTGAACTTCTCCAAGGACGCCATCCGGGACGCCGGGACGGTCATCCTGGTCGAGGGGTACACGGATTTCTCGGCGCTTTACCAGGCCGGGATCCGTAACGTCGTCGCCTCCCTGGGGACGGCCCTGACGGCTTGGCAGGTCGGACAGGCCATGCGATTCGCCTCGCGGATGGTCATCAACTACGACGGGGACAACGCCGGGAGGTCGGCGGCCGCGCGGGCCGTCCCGCTCGGCTTCGAAAAGGGGCTGAACGTGGCGGTCCTCGTCCTGCCCGAAGACAAGGACCCCGACGCGTTCATCAAGAAGAACGGCCGGGACAAATACCTGGCCCTCCAGAAAAAGGCGGTCTCCGGGCTCAAGTTCCTGATCGATTCCCTGGCCAAAGACGTCCAGATGTCCATCCCCGAGGAGAAGGGCCGGATCGTCCGGGCCGTGGTCAAGGAGATCGAGAAGGTCCCCGATTCCACGGCCAGGAGCGAATACCTGCACATGGCGAGCCAAGAACTGAAAGTCGAAGAGGACCTTCTTCGCAGCATCATCGAAAATAAGCCGGCTCAAAAAGGCATGGATGATGCAAGGTCCTTTTGCCCGGGTGAGAAGCGCCTTCTCCAGATCCTGATGGAGGACCGGTCGGTGGCGCCCTACGTCTTCGCCGAGTGCGCCGAGGAGATCTTTCAGGGCTTGCAGAGCGAGCCCGCCTTCCGCTACATCCTGGACTGCTTCAAGAACGACAAGGATTGGAATATCCATGAGCTCAAGGACAAGGTCCCGCCGGCCCTGATGGCCCCGCTGGCCAGGGCGCTCTATGAAAAACAGCCGGGATCGTCGGTCGAGGAAGCGCAGGAGTGCCTGGAATCGCTCCGGAAGCTCCATCTCCAGAACAGGCTGAAGGACCTCCAGCAGAAGATCTCTCGTCTCGAGAAGCAGGGAGAGAAGGAGGAGCTTGTCGAGCTCCTCTATCAGAGACATGACATCACCATGCAGATCATGTCGATGAAGTAAGGGAGGGAAGAAAGACCATGGACGTCCGTCATTTAGGATTCCCGAGGAAAAGAGGTGCGCGACGTGTCTCCGAACACTAAATTCCACAAAGACGAGATCTCCCAACTCATTTCGAAGGGCCGCAAGCAAGGTTATCTCCTCTTCGAGGAGATCGACAAGACCTTCACCGAAGACCTGAATTCCGCAGAGGATTTCGACGATTTCCTGTCGTCGATGGGCGATTACGGGATCAAGATCCTGGACGCGCGCCAGAAGGAGATCATCCCCCAGCGACGGAAGAGCGACCTCGTCTCGACACACGGACTGGAAAGGACGACCG
Source organism: uncultured Eubacteriales bacterium (assembly GCA_964521765.1). Lineage (GTDB taxonomy): Bacteria > Acidobacteriota > Aminicenantia > Aminicenantales > JAFGAV01 > JAFGAV01. Next base: position 60 of record CAZFTV010000257.1, on the reverse strand, counting down.
ACCCGGTCAAGCTCTACCTCCGCGAGATGGGCAACATCTCGCTCCTGACCCGCGAGGGCG
>CAZFTV010000256.1:0-2082 GCA_964521765.1 uncultured Eubacteriales bacterium | reverse complement strand
TTTCGGCGCGGCCGACTGGGCGTAGGCCGAGGCCAGGGAGAAGACGACGATCGCCGCGATCAGCCCGAACGCCAGAACCCTGTTTTTTTGTGCGGTCATTGGTGTGACCTCCTTTCGCCGGCCTCTAATGCAACCGCGATGCCAACCGGGGCAGTTGGCTAATCTATTTGTTTTGTGCCTGTTAAGCGGAGACCCCGAGCAGGCGCGTTAAGAGCAGTGGACAAATCGACCGATACCGGGAAACGCGAGTTTGCGCAAGAAACCGCTTGACCTGATGGCTGGGATAAGAGCTGGATATGCCCTGAAGAAAGGCGCCAAGATGCTTCGCCCTTGGCGTTCCCGGCGGCAATGCCGACAGGGCTGAGGGGTATCGTCGGAGCGGCGGGGAGCGGAGTCTTCGTAGCGACCAGCAGAATTGTGGCGGAGTACCCGGAGCTACAATTCTGGTAAATATCTGAAAAGAAAGTTCCTTCACTGGACATGCTTAGGATATTTCCTAGGAGCGCGGCTCCGAGTAGCTTCGCCGCACGGATGGATGGATGGGGGTCCGCCTTGAGAGGAACCGCGCCATAATTATTCGCACCTAAATCATGAGGCTCGTTTTGGGAATCGACGGTTCAGGACCGCGGGTGGCTTTTTTTGTAGACGGCGAGGAGCTGTTTGAGGTCGACGTGGGTGTACTTCTGCGTCGTGGCCAGGCTCGCGTGTCCGAGGAGCTCCTGGATGACACGCAGGTCCGCGCCCCGGCCGAGGAGGTGGGAGGCGAAGGAATGGCGGAGGGAGTGGGGGCTGATCTTCCGGACGACGGCCGTCCTGTGGATGTACTTGTGGACCATCCTCTGGACGGACCTCGTCGTCAGCCGCCCGCCGCGGTAGTTCAGGAAAAAGGCCGGCTCGGCGGCCTTCTTGTCGATCAACCCCCGCCGCGCCCGGGAGTATTCTTCGAGAGTCTCACGGGCCTTCCGGCCGAACGGGACGATCCGCTCCTTCTTGCCCTTGCCCCGGACCCGGACCAGGCGTTCCCCGAAATGGAGGTCGCCCGACTCGATACCGACGAGCTCGCTGACCCGGATGCCCGTGGCGTAGAAGAGCTCGAGGATGGCCTTGTCCCGCAGGTCCAGGGGCTTGCCCGACCGCGGCAGGTCGAGGAGGGCGGTCGTCTCGTCCTCGGAGAGAAAAGAGGGGACTTTCTTTTCCTGCTTGGGCGTCGCCAGGACCTTAGCCGGGTTCTCCGTGGTCCATTTCTTCCGGACGCAGAAAGCATAGAAGGAGCGCAGGGCGGCGAGCTTACGGCCGATGGTCGACTTCTTCCGTTTTTTTTCGTGGAGTTCGGCCAGGAAGCCGCGCAGCAGGACATTGCCGGCCTTGTCCCAGCGGACCTCTCGTTCTTTGAGGTAGGCCGCGACCTGCCGAAGGTCGCGTTCGTAGGCGGCCAGAGTGTGGGGGGATGCGTTTTTCTCGTGTCTGAGGAAAGATAGGAACTCAGATATTTCCTTGTTCATCGGGCCCACCGGGCTCCCCGGGCGTCCCGGGTTCCTCGAGCGTCTCGGGCTTCTCCCAGATTTTTTTCCGGGGCGCCGCTTCCTTGAACGCGCACTTCTCGTTCCGGCAGTAGATGTAGGGGTCGCCGCGGATGAGGTTCTTTTTGAGCAGTATCTTCTCTCCGCACTGCGGACAGGGCCGGTTTATCGGCTCATCCCAGGTGGCGAAGGTACACTTCGGGTAGTTGCCGCAGCCGAAGAAGAGCTTCCCCCGGCGCGTCTTTCGCCGCAGGAGCTTGCCGCCGCAGGCGAGCGGGCAGTCGATCCCCGTCTCGGCGTTCTCCTTCTTGATGTACTTGCACTTGGGATAGTTGGGGCAGGCGACGAACGCGCCGTATTTCCCGAACTTCTGGACGAGCTGCGCGTCGCACTGGGGACACTTCTCGTCCAGGGGTTTGGATTCCTGCTTGACCATGCTTTCGCGGAACTTGCATTCGGGATAGCCAGCGCAGGCCTTGAACTGGCCGAACCGGCCGTACTTGATGACCACCTGACCGCCGCACTTAGGGCACTTCTCGTCGATGGGGGTGCCCTTCAAGAC
>CAZFTV010000255.1:0-2097 GCA_964521765.1 uncultured Eubacteriales bacterium | reverse complement strand
GCGCGAGCGGCGCCGCGCCTACAAGATTCGCAGGGTCGTCGAGGCGGTCGTGGACCGAGGCTCGTTCTTCGAGCTCGGCGCGAAGCACGGCCGCTCGCAGGTGACGGGCTTCGCGCGGCTCGCGGGGCGGCCGCACGTCTGGGTCATCCATGAGATTCTGTCGGGCCCGCGCCCCCTGCTCCGCTTCTTTCCGGGCAACCGGCTCCTCGTTCGGCTCATCCGGCGCCTGTCGCGGAGAGTCGTAGCGAACTCGTCGGCCTCCCGCGAGGCGTTCGGGCCGGGGACGGACGTGGAGGTCGTTTATAACGGCGTCATCCTTCCCGGGGGTCGTCCGAAGCCTGATGTCGGGATGAAAAAACGGCTGGGGCTCGGCGCCGGGGACCGGGTCGCGGGCGTCATCGGCAGAATCGTCCCGGAGAAAGGGCAGGCCGAGCTGATCAAGGCCCTGGCCCTTCTCCGCGGAAAGGAGAAGGGGCTCAAGGTTCTGTTCATCGGGGAGCCCGCCGAGAGGCGATACGGGGAACGGTTGCGGGCTGACGCCCGCAGGCTGGGTGTCGCGCAAGACGTCGTATTCGCCGGCGCCGTCCCGGACGTGTACGCCGTCCTGCCGCTCATGACCCTCCTCGTATCCGCTTCGCGGGTCGAGTCCTTCGGCCGCACGATCATCGAGGCCCAGGCCTGCGGCGTTCCCGTCCTGGCCGTGAGGACGGGAGGCGTGCCCGAGGTCATCCGTCACGGTGAAAACGGCTTCCTCGTCGCCTCGGGCCGCCCCGAGGCGCTGGCCGGGGCGCTGTCGGATTTTTTGGCCAGGGATAAAGCGGACGTCGAGCGCGTCGTTCGGAACGCGCGGAAGTCGGTGGCCGAGAATTTCCAAATGAAAAAGCAGGCCGGAAAGCTGGAGAGAGTCTTCAAGGACGTCCTGCGGGAGGAGCGTCGTGGCGGCTGAGCTTTCGGTGATCATCGTCAACCACAACGGCCGTGCGCATCTGGCGGACTGCCTGGAGTCGCTCGAGGCCGAGCGGGCAGGAAAGGGCTGGCAAATTCTGGTGGTGGACAACGCTTCGCAAGACGGGAGCGCGGAACTTGTGGCCGAGCGTTTTCCGCGCGTCGGCATCGTCCGCAACAGGAAAAACACGGGTTTCGCCGCGGCCAACAACCTGGGACTCGGGAAGCTCCGAGGCGACTATGTTCTGTTCCTGAACCCCGATACCCGTGTGTTTCCTGGCTCCCTGGCCGCGCTTCTCCGAGAGATGAAGGCCGACCCGCACATCGGAGCGGCCGGGCCGGCTTTGCTCAACGGCGAGAATTCCTTCCAGGTGTCTTTCGGCGGCGAAGTCCATTTCTTCAGGGAGCTCATTCAGAAGAGTCTCCTGAACTCTTTCTGGCGGCGGCGCTTGAAGCGCATGACAGGCCGCCGTTCCGTGGCCTGGGTGAGCGGCGCATGTCTTATGGTCCGGCGCGAAGCGCTGAAGAGAAGCGGCGCGTTCGACGAGCGGTATTTTCTCTACTTCGAGGACATCGACCTCTGCGCCCGCATCCGGAAAGCGGGTTTCCGCGTGGTTTATTTCCCGGGGGCCAGAGTCTATCATGCCGGCGGCGCTTCAGCCTCGGCCGCGCGGCTGCGGAGCCGCCTCGAGTACCGGCGCAGCCAGCTCTATTACTACAGGAAGCACAGCTCCCAGCTTTCGCAGGGCCTGTTGAGGGCCTACCTGAAGCTCGCGGCCGGGCTGACCATGGCTTTCAGCCGGAGGGGCTCGGAGGAGCGAGAATACGGCCGCGGGCTGCTCGCCCTGCTCGGGGCGGCCGGGAGCAGGGAAGGGGGCGGGGAAAAAATCCGCCTCCTGGAGGTCATCGACAAACCGTTCCTGGGCGGAGGCCAGAGGACCGTTCTGCAACTGGCCGGAGGCCTGGACAGGAAGAAGTTTGAGATCTGCGTCTGCTCGGCGGGTGGAGGCCCTCTTGTCCGGGAGCTCGAGCGACTGGGGATCCGGCATGAGGCCGTGCCCCTCGATAAGACGCTGCGCCTCGGACCCGTCCGGGAGATTCGCCGTCTTATTCGAGACGGGGCTTTCGACGTCGTGCATACTCACGGCGGGG
>CAZFTV010000254.1:0-2101 GCA_964521765.1 uncultured Eubacteriales bacterium | reverse complement strand
GGAGATCCCCGCCGTTGTCCCGGATGAACGCGTCGAGGCCGGCGGTCAGGGAGGCCAGGCTCTCCAGGGTGTTCTCGACCTTCTCACGGTTTTCCTCGTTGATCATCTCCCGGAGCGCGCTCCCCACTTCTTTGATCTCGCCGCCGATCGAGACCATGAGCCCGCCGACCTGGTCGAGGCCGATCGAGGCCATGGCTTCCAGGCGGCCGCCGTCCGGGCAGGCCTCCTTCGAAACGCCCGGCAGGATCTCGATGTATTTCTCTCCCAGCATGCCCAGGGTGGCCAGCGTGGCCTTGGAGTCCGAGGGCACCATGACATTCCGGCGGGTGATCTTGATGCGCACAAGGGGCCGGCTGTCTTCCAGGCTGATGCCCTCAACGTATCCCACCCGGATGCCGCCGATGCGGACCACGGCCCGGCGGTCGAGGCCGGCCACGCTGTCAAACCGGGTCGAGACCGTGTAGCCGCTCTTGTGGAACAGGCGCCCGACCTTGCCCAGGAAGAACACCGACACGGCCATGATGATGAAGATCGCCGCCAGGAAGATGCCGATCTTGACTTCTCGTTTCATGGGCGCTCCTCTCGGTCTACCATTCGGTGATGGGCCCCTCGGCCTCGCCGCGGATGAACTGCTGGATGACGGCGTCGGGCGACTTCTGAATTTCGTCCGGCGTACCGACCCGGATGATGCGGCCCTCGTAGAGCATGGCGATCCGGTCGGCCACGCGGTAGCAGCTGGCCATGTCGTGGGTGATGACCACGGAGGTCACTTTGAGCTCTGCCTTGAGGTCGTTGATCAGGCCGTTGATGGCGTCGGCGCGGATAGGGTCGATCCCGGTCGACGGCTCGTCATAGAGGAGGATCTCCGGCCGGTAGGCGATGGCCCTGGCCAGGCCGACGCGTTTCTTCATCCCGCCGCTCAGCTCATGGGGCATGAGGTTCTCGACATCCTTCAACCCGACCAGCCGGAGGCTTTCTCTCACCCGGTCCCGGATGGCCTCCGGGCCGAGGTCGGTCTGCCTCTCCAGGCCGAAGCTCACGTTCTGGAAGACGTTCATCGAGTCGAACAGGGCCGCACCCTGGAAAAGCATGCCGATCTTGCGCGTCACCGCCTGCAGGGCATGGCCCCTGAGGCGGGTGATGTCCGTGCCGTTGACCTCGACCGTCCCCTGGTCCGGCTTCATCAGTCCGATGAGGTGACGGATGAGAACGCTCTTCCCCGACCCGCTTTGGCCGATGACGACCATCGTCTCTCCGCGGCGGACTTCGAGGTCCAGGCCGCGGAGCACGGGCTTGCCGCCGAAGGATTTGCGCAGGCCGGTGATGCGGATCATTTTTGCAGGAGCGTCGCCGGCAGGGCTTTGCTCAGGAAGAAATTGATGATGAGGATGGAGATGGCGCTGATGACCACCGTCCGGGTCGTGGCCCGGCCCACGCCCTTGGCCCCGCCCTCCGCGTTCAGGCCGTTCCAGCAGGCGACGACGGCGATGACGGCGCCGAAGATCAGGGCCTTGATGAGCCCCACGGCCACGTCCCAGACCTCCATGTAGATCATGGCGCTCTGGATGTAGGCGAAGCTGCTGACGCCCATCAGGACGTTGTACAGCCAGCCGCAGAAGACGCCCACCAGGTCGCCGTAGAGCGTCAGGCAGGGGAGCATGATCAGGCAGGCCGCCAGCCGGGGCACGACCAGGTACTTGACGGGGTCGGCGCCCAGGCTGAACAGGGCCTCCACCTGCTCGGTGATCCTCATCGTGCCGATCTCGGCGGTCATGGCCGAGGCCACCCGGCCGGAAACCATGACCGCCACCCAGATGGGGATGAGCTCCCGCACCAGGCCGATGGAGACGATCGACCCGCCGTAGGCCTCCGTCCCGGGGCCGATGTAGCGGTGAAAGCCGGAATAGGTCTGCAGCCCGAAGACCAGGCCGCCGAAGGCCGCGGTCAGGGTGACGACCGGAACGGTGCGGACGCCGACCTCTTCGAGCTGAATGATGAAATTTTTTATCTCCCAGGGCCGCACCAAAAGGTTGCGGAATGCGCCCGCCGCGAGCAGACCCACCTCCCCCAGCTGCTGGAAAAACCCCCGGCGGCCCCCCGC
>CAZFTV010000253.1:0-2129 GCA_964521765.1 uncultured Eubacteriales bacterium | reverse complement strand
GTCGCCCTGAGCATTTTGTTGTTCCAGAGCCTGACGATCAGGATGTTGTCCTTGAATTCCGGGGTCCATTCGAAGACGCCGTTCTTCAGGGGGAGGGAGGCTTTCCGGATGAAAAACAGGGGGAGGATGGAATTTTTTTCAACGGCCTGATGCAGACGCGTCTGAGCGGCGGTGTCCCGGTATTTGCCCAGGACATGCAAGCTTCGGCCGCCCGGATTTTCATAAAAGATCTCGAGATCCATGGTCCGGGGGAAGATCTTCGTCTCGTAGACGAACGCTTGGCTGATCGGACGGCTGACGTCGTAGGGGATGCAGAGAAAAGGCCCCTGGACGGGGAGAATGCCGTTCTTGAAGATGAATTGGATCGTTTGGGTGGAGTTTTGCTCGATTTCGAGGGCCATCCGCCGCGAGATGTTCTGACTGGGGTCCACGGCGTATTCGACTTCCAGGGCGTCGAACGTCCGGTCGCCGTATTCGATGAAGAGCTTGCAGGGAACGAGCTGGGCGTCCTTGATGCGCATGGGTTTCAGCCTTGTCTCATGATACTGATATTCCTTAGCACGGCGAAATCAAGGTTGTCAAACCCCCGAGCCTATTTCCTCCGGTCGAGAACGCGGGATTCGTGGGCGCGGACCCGGGCCAGCCACAGATCTGAAGGGGGGACGTCCTGCTTGAGGCAGTAGGCGTCCCAGACCGCTCCGCAAGGCAGAGATTTGGCCGTCTCGCGCAGGGCGAGCCAACCGGTCTTGTCGCCCGCGGCTTCGAGCTCTTCCAGTTGAGAAACAGGCTGGAGCAGCGCCTGGAGCAACGCCTGGAGCACGGCCCGCGCGCCGATGACCCAGGCGGCGACGCGGTTGAGCGAGGCGTCGAAATAGTCCAGGGCGAGCCTGACTCGGGCGAGCCGCCCTTCGCGCGCCAGCTCGCCGGCGAGGTCCCGCAGCTCGTCGGTCAGGACGACGACGTGGTCGCTGTCCCAGCGCACGCCCCGGCTGATATGGAGGGCCAGCTCGGGGAAAAAAAGGAGGATGGAGCTCACCTTGTCCGCCACGGACTCAGTGGGATGGAAGTGTCCGAGGTCGAGACAGAGCATTTTTCCCTGGGACAGCGCGTAGCCGAGGTAGAACTCGTGGGAGCCGACGACGTAGGACTCGCTGCCGATGCCGAAAAGCTTGCTCTCCAGGCTGTCCTTCATATGCGCCGGTTCGAAGGCCGGGGCGAAGATTTCATCGAGCGATTCCCGGAGCCGTTCACGGGGCGCCCGGCGGTCGGCCGGCGTCTCCTTGGAGCCGTCCGGGATCCAGAGGTTGTGGAGGCAGGCCGACCCCAGCCTGCGCCCGAACCAGGCGCTGACCTCGCGGCAGCGCTTTACGTGCTCGACCCAGAAACTCCGGACAGCGGCGTCGCGGTGGCTGAGGGTGAATCCCGACCCGGCCAGGGGATGGGAAAAACAGGTGGCGTTGAAGTCCAGGCCGAGGCTTCTCTCCTCTGCCCAGCCCGCCCAGGAGGAAAAGTGTTCCGGATCCAAAGCGTCGCGGTCGGCGGGCCGGCTCCGGAAATCGCCGTACATGGCGTGGAGGTTGACCCTGTGACGTCCTGGAATGAGCGACAGGGCGAGGTCCAGGTCGGCCTGCAGCTCCTCGATCGTCCGGGCTCTGCCGGGGTGTCCGCCCGTGACTCGAAGACCGCCTCCCGGCGCGCCGGGATCATGTTTCTCAAATCCCCCCACGTCGTCCCCCTGCCAGCAATGCAGAGAGAGGGCGACGGCGGTGAGCGTTTCGATGGCTTTTTCCACGTCCACGCCCCGCAGGGCGTACATCTCCCGGGCCGCGTCATAGTTCCGCTCGACGGCTTCGATAGTCATGCTCGATCTCCGTGTGCTGCGCTTCCTATTTTCTTTTTCCAGCGATTTCCTGGAACCGGGCCCGGGCTTTTTCCCAGGCCTCAACTTTTTCGGGTGGATAGGCGCGGGTCTCAACCGAATTTCTGATCATGTCCCTGGCCTCAGCCCGGGAGCGGATATAGCCCAGCGCCAGGCCCTGGCCCAGGATGTTTCCCCAGGCCGTGGCCTCGTCCGGGCCGGCGACGACGGTCCGCCCCGAAGCCGCGGCCGTAAAGCGGTTCAGCAGCTC
>CAZFTV010000252.1:0-2193 GCA_964521765.1 uncultured Eubacteriales bacterium | reverse complement strand
CGAGATCAACGGCCCTCTCTGCGGCTACGAGAAGTACACGGCGGCGACGTTTGTCGAGGAAGGGAGGAAGCTCATTCGGCTCGATCACATGATTCTGATGCAGCTCCGGGCCATGGGCCGGCAGGTCGAGAGCCGGCTCAAGCTGACCTATCACCTCGACCCCGGGACGAACGATTTTCGTTATCACGACTGCGCCATCGAGCAGGGCGGTCAGAGGATTTTCGCCAAGATGCGCATCGACGGCGGACGGGCCTATGTCTCGGGGACTGGGATGGAGAAGGAGGAGGCCGTGGAGCTGCCGCCCGACGTCGTCCTCGAAAACACCCTGTATTTCCCGCATCTCGTCGCGGATTTCGTCGACCGCAGCCTGGAGACGAAAAGCTATCAGGTCTTCAACGGCCGGGACGGCAAGGTCCAGGATGTCGCCTACACGAAGGCGGGAGTCGAAAAAATCGAGCGGGCGGGGAAGACTTACGAGACCGTCGTCCTCGACTGCTTGAACCGGACGAACGGACTGAAGACCAGAATCTGGCTGGACCCCGCTTCGTGTGTCAAGGTTCAAACTCAGATGCCGAACCGTCTCACCTACCTGGCCGACGCTTCGGTCGTCCAAGCGCTCCAGACGGCCTCCCTGGACCCGATCTTCGCCGTCAAGGCCAACAAGTCGATTCCCAACCCCAACGACATCTCCTACATGAAGGCCCGGACGGTCCTCGACCCCACGGGCTTGTGGGTTTCTCCGGAATCGCTCAACGTCCCGGGGCAGCGCTTCGTCGGGACCGTCAAGGACAACCACATCGAGGGTGAGTTCGAGGTCGAGCACCGGCGCTACGACGGCTCGAAGGCGCCTCCGTTCCCGCCGGATTTTCGCGGGGATCCCGCCCTGAGGGAATTCCTCGAGCCGTCGGATTTCATCCAATCCGCCGACCCCATCCTGGTCGAAAAGGCGCGCGAGATCACCCACGGGTCCGCGGACTCCTGGGAAGCCGCCCGCCGCATCGCCCAATGGGTGGCCGAAAACATCAAGGGCGCGATCCCGGGAGGCGGGACGGCCAAGGGCGTCTACGACACGCGGAGCGGCGAGTGCGGCGGATACGGTTTCCTCACGGCCGCCTTTTGCCGGGCCGTCGGAATCCCCGCCCGGGTCGTCTGGGGATGCCTGTATGCGACGTCCGGCGGAGGGGTGTTCGGCCAGCACGGCTGGAACGAGATCTACATGGGCCAGGCCGGCTGGATACCGGTCGATACGACCCGGCGCGAGACGGACTACGTCGACTCGGGGCACATCCGGATCGGCGTCCACCAGTCCACGGCCACTGCCCTCAACGCCCGCGAAATCGAGATCCTCGACTTCAGGGTCGGCCGCTAAAGACGTCCCGTCCCGCTTCGCGGACGGGCTGGTAGGCTCCCAGGCCTGATCGGGCCACGTCATCTCCCGGCCGGGTTGCTGCCTCAGGAAGCGTTCAAGGCGGTTTGGGGCTGCCCTGGCCGCCGAAGCCGCAGCTTGGCGGCTCAAGACCTGGCGGTTCGATCCGGATTAGCCGGAAGAATGCTGACGGCCTGGTCGGTAGGTGATCCAGTTCAACGCCGTCCAAAATCGGCCGGCCCGGCGTCCGCCGGCGGCAATTGCCCGAGAGGCGCTATCGGCCGATGGAGAACTTCAGGCCGACTTTGAGAACCGGCCCAGAAAAATCGGCTTGAAATCCGCGGACCGACCGGGTCGGATGAGGGACTTCTTTTTCCCCGATCATAACCTCGGGGTAGTAGTTGCCCGTCTGCCACATGACCTCTTCAAACCAGACGGGGCCGGAGAAATGATCCGTTCTGCCGTCCGAGTTCACTCGATCGTATTCGCCTGTCCAACTCGAGAATTTCGTCCAGCGCATCAAACCCTCCGCCGCAAAGGAGATCGTCTTGGAAATCTTGATTTCGATCCCCGCGCCCGCCAGAAGCCCTAAGGCCGCGTCCCGGAGGCTCGCTTTCTTCTCCTCCCACCAATCCAATAAGATTACGCACTACATCTTTCATTATGTTTGCTTGCGCGGTTAATTGTTCAGATGAAGCGGCAACTTCTTCAGAAGTCGCGGCATTGGATTGGGTTACTTTATCAATGGTGGTCAAGGCATTACTAATCTGTTCGGTCCCGCGGACCTGTTCTTTTGAAGCGGCGAAGATATCGGATATAAGTTCAGC
>CAZFTV010000251.1:0-2225 GCA_964521765.1 uncultured Eubacteriales bacterium | reverse complement strand
CATCGGGATCGCCCAGCCCGGTGATCACGATGATTTCCGGGGAAGATCGGGCGGCCTTGATCCTCGGCATGATCTCCAGGCCGTTTCCGTCGGGCATCTGGACGTCCAGAAAAACGATGTCGAACGGCTCAGAGCGGACTTTTTGGAGCCCGTCCCGGAGAAGGTGCGCCGCAACGGGGTGATGCCCTAATTGGGTGACGATATTCGCGATCCAGTTGCATATGAGCTTATCATCATCGATGATGAGAATAGCGGCCACCAGAATTCCCCCCTTTCTAGTTTTTAAGATATTATTAAAAAAAAATAAATCAATTGTCAACTCCCCCGCCGGCGCGCCCGGCGGGGGCCAAAAAGCCCGCTTCTCAGAGCTCGAGCGAGATCTCCTCCCGATAATCCACGGAGATCCGGGCGCCCGACCCGGGCTTCAACAATTCGACCACTTTAAGGAACGTCCGGTTGCGTTTCAGCCACATCCGGTTGAGCTTCCGGGCGTAATGGGCGACGCCGACGCTGAGCCACTGGCCCGCGAGGACCTTCCCGGCCATCTGCTTCCAGGAGCAGAATTTTTTATGGCAGTACATTTGGGCTTTTTGCAGGTCGAAGAGCGAAAACCGTGCCGGCTCGAAGACGACGTGATTGGGGATCGTGTCCAAGTGATCGTCGAGATGGCGACGAGATCGGCCCCGGCGATCGCGTCGAAATCAACCCTCCGAAGGTCTTCCACATAGACTTCGACGTCCCAGCCTCGCCGAACAGCCGGGAACGGACTCCGCGAAAACTCCGCTATTTCTTTTTGCGGTCTACTAGGATCAAGACGATGCCAGCGACGATCGCACCCCCCCCCACGATCGGAGGCAACGGGATGGTCTTCTTCTCCGTGGCCGTGACTTTGAGGGGGCCGATATCGATCAGCTTCTCTCGAGTTGTATAGCGTATGCCCTGATAGGCCAGGGCCAAGACGCCCAGAACGACGAGAATAATACCCACAATTTTCATGATTTATCCTTCCTCGGCCAGCGTAAGAATGGGCGCCCTCTTCTGTAAGAGGACGCCCCCCTTTAGATCAGTCGGCAGGATGAGTTCCCCTCAGGTCTTCCTCAAGACAAGAAAGGCACAGCCGCACGCGCTCAAGTCAAAGGACCAGCGCGACCACCAGGATCACAGCGCAGACGGCTACGATGACGAGGAGAGTTCTTGAGGTGAGACCTCCCCCCGCATCGGAAGCCGTGATCACATTTTGCCCGCTGATCACCAGATTGAGTCCCGGCCCTTCAGCCAGATCGTTGCGGCGTTAGCCGCGTCAAAAAATTCTCTTGCCCCGCACCAGTCGCAAGATCAGAAGGACAATGGCGATGACCAGAAGAACGTGGATCACGTTGCCGCCGACGTGGAACGCGAAAAACCCCAACGCCCACAGAACGAACAGGATGACTAAAATTGCCTCAAGCATGCCGACCTCCTTTTTTTCTTTCGCTTCTCGCTGTCCAGCGCCCGCCCCTCATCGGACGGCATGATGGACTCGGGAGAGGCGTCCTTATTTCCAATGCAGTAATCATACCAGAATCTTTCCCCGTTCCCGGATTGCCGGCAAATGGATTTCCCCTCTGGAAAAGGGTGAAATTTCAGGCTGCCGGCGATTCCATTTCTCCGGCAAGACGCGTGGAGCTGTTTTCCCCCCTGAAAATTGTCCCATAAAACAGCACTTATCTTATTCTGTAGGATTTTTTCTGCCGCACCATGATATCCGGGTCAGCCTTTCGCCTTTTCCTGTGCCGCCTTCTTCAGCTTTTCGTTGGCCATAATGGCGATATCCACCCGGCGGTTTTTCTGTTGACCTTCGGGCGTGTCGTTCGTCACGATCGGCTGCGCTTCGCCGTAGCCGACGGTCGAGAACCTGGCCGAACTTACCTCGAGCGCCGCCAGGAAGGAAGCCACGGCCTGAGCGCGGTCTTTCGAAAGGACCATGTTGTGCTCATCCGTTCCCGTGCTGTCCGTATGGCCCTCGACAAGAATGTTGGTATCGGCATATTTATTCAGGATTTTGGCCAGATCGGTCAGGTTTGTTTTGCTGACCGGCCGCAGGTCGGATTTGTTATAGTCAAAAAGAATCCCGCTGTCAAAGGTGATCTTGATGCCTTCCCCGATGCGCTGGATTTCGGCACCTTCGAGGTCCCGCTGCATTTCCGCGGCCTGTTTGTCCATATAACTCCCGATAATGGCGCCGG
>CAZFTV010000250.1:1281-2249 GCA_964521765.1 uncultured Eubacteriales bacterium | reverse complement strand
GACCTCCGTATCCTTTGAAAAGAGGTCATGCATAATAATCGGCCGGCGGGTCGGCATCCATCAGAAGCTCCTGAAAAGCGACCTGAGACGGCGGAGGTTTTGCCGCCACAAATGTCAGCTTCAGGTGCTCGATGATCTTGTCGACGACAGCATTCTCCGTGAGGAAGGCGACGACTTTCATCGCGCCGCCGCAGCGAGGACAGACCATCGGGTCGACCTCGTAAACCTTGCGGATCATGGCCGCCCAGCCCTTGGAGGGGACGCGCCTCAGCTCTTCCTCGACAATCCGCAGGGGAAAAGCCGCCAGGCTCGCCTTCCGGACCTTGCCCCGATGGGCGTTGGCGTACAGGCCGTAATAGCGGACAGTCACCTGCCCCTTATCGGGGATATGCGAGGTCACCCGGGCGATGAGCTCCAGGTAGTCCATCGTCTCTGTCTCGCGGGCGCCTTGGCCATATCGATATCCCACCTTGCCCTCAGGCTCTACAAAGGAAAGCCGTTCCAATGACAGGAGCGGCCGGATCATGTACTTTCCGACCCGCTCGGACTCCACCTTGGTCGTGGCCCGGACCAGGCTGTGAACGGAAAATCCCGTATGCCGCCAGGAGAGGAGGCGCTCCGCTCACTCCGGGCTGAGAAGTTCCTTGCGGACAAGGAACGCCAGCACCTCTCGGGCGAAGATCTCCTCGAGTCGCGAGTCGTCGATCCGGGGGATCTTATGGAAGACGCCCCCACTGTCCGTGCCGCCCTCGGTTACAAAGGAAATGCAGGTGGGGATGGAAATTGATCCTATCCCCGAAGGTCTGAATGGCCGCGATAACCCCAATCTCGAGCGCAGTCCCGGTCACCGCCTCAAAATAAATCTTCAAGGCCCGGAGCGCAAAAGAGCGGAAACGGCGGAGGACAATCAAAGGCATTGGGCCGCTCAGGCGCGCGCTTGGACCGCTAAGCAGGCTGCGGTAGCGAAC
>CAZFTV010000250.1:290-1171 GCA_964521765.1 uncultured Eubacteriales bacterium | reverse complement strand
CGTCCACATCGAGCCCCCGGAATGACGCGCCGCCGTCGCCGGGCCGGCGCGTCCGGCCCGCGGAAATCCTTGCCGAGTCCTCCAAATTCGGGTAAATTACGCTTTTCAGGATCATTTGCGACGAAAACGTCCCCGAAGATGTCGAACACCCGACAAGAAACGGCCCCGAACGGCAAGGACGGAGGAACTTCGCTCCGTCGTTATTTGATCGGCATCCAGAAAAAGCGGGCGCTCGTCTATAACCTCGCGACTATCGTCGGCGTTTCCGCTAAATTGCTCGGCGTCATCCGGATCGGGTGGGCGACCGTCGGGTTGTTTATGGCCATCATCAATGGCACCGCCATAGTCTATGGACTTTTATCCGCCCGCTGCCGCCGGAGGCGATCGGGAAACGCGATTCATATGTTGTGGTTGGGCACGGATGTGGCGATCATCACCTGGATGATCTATCTCACCGGCCTCTCTGAGAGCCGATGGTTTCCCTGGTACCTGGCGCCCGTGGCGGCGGCCGGCTACGTCCTCGGACGCCGCGCTACTCTGATCGTGATGCTTTCCAGCCTCGGGTCCTACATCGGACTCATCCTGGCTTTCGAACCGCGGGCGACGGAGATCACCCGCGCCCTGACCAACATGCTCATGCTCTTCGGCGCGGCGTTCATGGCTATCATGGGCATTTCCTCGCTTCAAAACAAGCGGCGAACGATCGCCTTGTTGAAGGAGGAGGAGACCAAGCGCGCCGCCGACCTTTCGACGCTGGCGGCCGCTCTGGCCGAGCGCTCGCGCGAGCTCGACGCGGCCAACGATCTCTTGCGGAAGGCGGCCATCACCGACGTCCTGACCGGGCTGCATAATCGCCGCTTTTTCGAGGAAAGGATCAAGGA
>CAZFTV010000250.1:0-280 GCA_964521765.1 uncultured Eubacteriales bacterium | reverse complement strand
GCAAGCCGCCCGGATGCGAGCGGGCGAAGTCCTCGACCGAAAAGCCGCGCGCGTTCCGGACGCGCGTAACTGCGACCTGGGCATTCTCATCATCGACATCGACCAGTTTAAGAACGCGAACGATTCCTACGGCCATGATGCCGGCGACCGCGTCTTGGTCCAAGTGACGGAGATCCTCCGGCGGACGGTTCGAGACACGGACGCGGTCATCCGCTGGGGCGGCGACGAATTTCTGGTCCTGGCCCGGCAGACGAGCGGCGCGGGCCTTCGCGAGCTTGCG
>CAZFTV010000249.1:0-2261 GCA_964521765.1 uncultured Eubacteriales bacterium | reverse complement strand
GGGAGGAGGGAGAGCCCCGCCCGCCACATCAGGGCCGCGGCCGGCCGCCCGTCCTTCCGTCCCACGACGGCCTCCAGGCGGCTCTCCAGGTTGTCCCGCAACAGCGTGACGTCCGCTTCCAGGGCGCGGAAGGGAAGAGGGGATTCGGACATCCAGTGATAGCCCATGACGTCCCAGACCTCGCCGCCGCCCGCCGAGAGCCCCAGGCTGAAGTTGTCCCTGGCCGGGACGCCCCAGGACATTCTGGCCGCCAGGAAATAGCTCTTCCCGACGACGAGGGGCATGCCCGACCCCGTCGTCAAGGACACGCCGGCCTTTCCCCAGGAGAAGTCCCTCTCCGCGCCCAGGCCCCAATCGCGGTCGAACCCGAAGCCGTTCATGGACAGCGGCTGGAGGAGCAGGGCGTGTCCGTCGAGGTCGGCCGCCAGGCCGAAACGCGGGCGGTTGTGTCCGGCCCACAGGTCGGCCGGCCCGAGCTTCAACTTGAGGTAGGCGTTGTAGAGCTGGGGCTCCAGTCCGACGCCGTCTTCCAGGTCTGCGGCCAGCCTGAACTGCACGGCCAGGACCGCCCGGTCGCCGGACGTGTCCGAGAAGCGCCGGACGTAATCGAAGCCCAGGCTGGGCTTCTGCATCGCTTCCTCCGGGTGATGGGAATGGAAGACGGCCTTGCCCGCAGCGGTCGAATAGCCGGCGACTCCCTGGGCTTCGAGGAAGAAGAGGGTGCCCGAGCCGAGGACGGGGAGGACGGTCGAGGCGGCGAGGAGCGGGGCGAGGACGAGGCGGAGCATTCTAGACATCGAACAGCAATCGTCCGCGGAACACGACCTTGCCGTCCCTAAGGAACGTCAGCCGGACTTCCCAGTCGCCGGGCATGACGACGTTCATCGGCAGGAGATAGTTATTCATCTTGTTGAGCTTGAACTCCTGCTCGCCCGAGTCGTGGGCGCCCCTCATGGAGGGCATGTCCGAACGGCCGGTGATGATGAAGGGGGAGATCTTGTTCTTTTTCTTGTCGAAGACCTGGATTTTCAGGACGACCATGCCCAGCTTCGGCTTTTCGCTGAACTCGTAGGTGAAGCTCAAGCCGCCGTCGAGCTCGACCCGTTTTCCGGGCCCGGGAAGAAGCTTGAATTCCTCCTCCCCGGCCGTGTGTTGAGCCGGCGCGTCCGCGGAAGCCCGGCGGAGAGCGGAGGGGACGGACAGGAGCCACAAAATAGCCAATAACAAGGCGGTTTTTCGAATCGTCATCGATCTTCCTATATACTACTATTTCTATAGATAATATAATTTAAGGCCGCGGCGTTGTCAATCGGATCGGGCGGAAGCGGGCCCGGCTCCGGGCCGCGCCCGGAGGTGTGTCATCCGGAGCGGATTTCTTATAAGATAGAAATGGAACCGGGAGCGTCCGCTTAGCGCCTCCGTTTGCGGGGCGCGGGAACCGCTGCTGGAGCAAGGAGGTCGGCGCCGTGAACAGAGACATCTTCCGCTCGGCTTTCGTTCCCCCCCGGCCGGACGGCAGGCCCGCGGGACAGTCGCGGCCGGCGGGGCTGTTGTTCGTCGTCCTCCAGCTCGTCAGCCTGTTCGGGTTCGCTTTCTGCCTGGCCAGTCTGTGGCTGGGCATGCGGGGCGTCATGGACCTGGGCGGATTCGTCGCCTCGGGAGGGCCGTATGCCGTCGCTCATCCGGCTCCGAGCTTCGTCTGGATCATGCCCGTTTCGATCTGGGGCGGCCTCCTGCTCCTGTTCTTGAACTCCGTGGCCGGACGACGGGTCGGCGGGCTGCGCCTGCTGTGGGTCGCCTGGCCGGCGCTTTTTCTCTCCCTGGGCTGGAACTTTCTGGAATATGCCTTCCGCCCGCCGGGCGGAGGCGGGTTGGCCTGGGGCTGGCTCGTCTGCGGCGTGGTCTTCGTGCTCATGGGGGGAGTTCCGCTCCTGTTCATCATCCCCCCGCTCGTCAAATCGTTGAAGAGGCTCTGGTCGGGCCGGTCCGCGCCGGGCGGGCCGCACGAACCCCTCGGCGCTCCCGCGAACGGAAGCTCGGGCCGCGCCGTGCGCGTTCTTTTCCTCGTCATTCAATTGGCGGCCATCGCCCTGGGTCTCTACGCCGCGCAAAAATATTTCGCCTTCCTCAATGCCCCCAAAGAGGCGGCCTCCGCGGTCGAGGTCGGGACGAGACCGAACGTCTCGGATCGGATGGTCGGCTAGCTTTTATTCCCCCGTTTCGTCGTCAGGTAGACCGCGAACGAAGCCAGCCAGTGTCCG
>CAZFTV010000248.1:1234-2288 GCA_964521765.1 uncultured Eubacteriales bacterium | reverse complement strand
TGGTCCAACACGCCCATGGACAAGGCCATCCGGCTGTGCCTGGAAAAGGCCGTAGAGCACATCGTGAAACACAGCATGAAGGGAGCCAAGTGATGATGAAGAAGCTTTTTCTCCTCGGAGCGGGCTTCTCGCTGTCGGCTCTGGCCGGCTGCACGACCTCCATGGTCTCGGGCGGGTCGGCGAGCATCAAGGACGTCATGGACACTCCCTACAACGGGCCCAAGGCGCGGGTGGCCGTCATGCGCTTCGAGAACAAGGTCAGCGGCGACATGTGGATGAGCTTCCAGCGCGACATGGCCCGCCTCATGCTCCAAGCTCAGCAGGCCGCGGCTGAGGCCATGCGCAACCTGGACAAGTCCCAGAGGCAGCAGTACCAGTCCGGCCTCGACCATCTCAGGTACATGGCCGGCTACCAGGACCCGATCAGCTCGGGAGTCAAGGATATGCTCGTCACCGCCCTGGTCTCCTGCAACCGCTTTCTGGTCTACGAACGCGAAAACATCGGCGACATCCTGACCGAGCAAGAGCTCGCAGCCTCCGCGGCGGCCAAGCCCAAGGCGAAGATCCCCCAGGGGCAGCTCGAGGGCGTCGAGCTTTTCGTCTACGGCGCCCTGACCGAGTTCGAGGCGGAGAAAGAGGGCGGGGGGATCACCGTCCCCATCCCGGCCTTCGGCACGACCTTCAACACCGACCTCCGGTACAAGACGGCCAAGATCGGCATGGACCTCAGGATCGTCGACACGCGGACGGGGCGGATCGTGGCCGTGACTACGGTTGAGGGGACGGCCACCAATGTGGGGTTCGGCGCGCGGGAGAAAGCCTCCTGGGGGACGCTGCCCAAGACCTTGGAAGGCTACAACAACACGCCCGTTGAGGCGGCCATGAGAAAAATGCTCCGCGCGGCGGTCAACTACATCATCACCAAGACCCCCGAGGATTACTACCACTACGATAAATAACGGAGACGCCCGGCGGCGAAACAGCCGGCGCGGTGGTTGTCCTCTGCTTCGGAGGCGCTTCTTACTTCACCTGCTCATAGGCCCAGGCGAGCCAC
>CAZFTV010000248.1:0-1224 GCA_964521765.1 uncultured Eubacteriales bacterium | reverse complement strand
GGAGCGCCTCCTCCCGCCGGATCCGCTCCTCCCGGATCGGGGTCACGACCTCGAGGTCGGACGCTTCCACGGTCGCCCCGCACCAGAACCTCAGGCCGGGAGGCGCGTCGCGGTAGGAAGCGCAGTCGTAGCCCACGCCCTCCTTGGCCAGGAGCTTGACCATCTCTTTGACCTTGTCCTCGGGGAGGCCGACAGTGAAGCACACCGAGGTGTTGGAGCGGATGTCTTTGTCCTCCGCCAGGAAATGGATCCAGGCGTTCTTCCCGACGAAATCCTCGAAGACGGCCAGGTTGGCGTTGCTGCGGCGGATGAGGGCTTCGAGGCCGCCGATCGATTCCGCCCATTTCAGGGCGGCCAGGTAATCCTCGTTGGCCAGCATCGAGGGAGTATTGATCGTCGAGCCCTCGAAGATTTCGGCCAGGAGCTTCCCGCCCTTGGTCAGGCGGAAGATCTTGGGAAGCGGCCAGGGCGGGGCGTAGCTCTCCAGGCGTTCGACGGCCCGCGGGGAGAGGATGAGCATGCCGTGGGCCGCCTCCCCGCCCAGAACCTTCTGCCAGGAGTAAGTGATGACGTCGAGCTTGCGGCAGGGAACGTCCTGGGCGAAAACAGCCGAGGTGGCGTCGCACAGGGTCAGGCCCCGGCGGTCGTCGGGGATCCAGTCGCCGTTCGGCACCTTGACGCCGCTCGTCGTCCCGTTCCAGACGAAGACGACGTCATTCTGGAAATCAACCTGCTTGAGGTCGGGGAGCTTTCCGTATTCCGCCTTGAAGACCCGGACGTTGGGGAGCTTGAGCTGCTTCTGGATGTCGGTCGCCCAGCCCTGGCCGAACGACTCCCAGTAGAGAACGTCCACGCCGCGCGGGCCGAGGAGGGACCACATGGCCATCTCGAAGGCGCCCGTATCCGAGGCGGGCACGATGCCGCACAGATAGCCGGCGGGCAGGGCGAGCATCTTCTTCGTCCGGTCGATGGCCTCCTGCAGCTTGGCCTTGCCCAGGCTGCCGCGGTGGGAGCGGCCGAACGGCGCGTCCTTGAGCTCGTCCAGGGAGAACCCCGGGTGCTTGGCGCACGGCCCCGAGGAATAGCAGGGATTTTTCGGCTTCTCGGTCGGTTTGTTCATGAACGTCTCCTTATATAACTGCGAATCTAAATTACCCTCGAGATGTCCTATCTGTCAAGAATTCGCAATTCGCGGCAGAGGTCTTTTATTGTTTCCCGGCTCTC
>CAZFTV010000247.1:1198-2289 GCA_964521765.1 uncultured Eubacteriales bacterium | reverse complement strand
TCGAAGCTCGCCGCCCTCGCGTTCGGCCAGTACCGCCCGGTCTCCAAGTCGAACAAGGCCGCGAACCGCCGCATCGAGATCGTCCTCTATCCGCACCGCGCCGTGATCAAGCGCTGACTCACGCCTTGATGACGCCGGTGATGTCCTCCGCGGTCGAGACCTGACTCGCGATCCCGGTTGGCCAGGAAGACATAGCTACAGCCGCGGTGCTGCCGTTCCATGTAGATGACAGGCGCGACCTCGCGTCCACCTTCGCCGCGGATCGAAACGCGCCGCCTCTATTGTCCCCCCGACCCCCATCCCGAGGACGCCTGGTGCGCCTGGGAATTCAGCCTGGAGAGCTGATTTGAATTTTCCCTTGACAAAAACGGACCTAAATCTTATGGTAAATCCTCAAGGAGATTCAGCCTTCTTTTTCCTTAAAGCTGAATTGGCGTTCGCGGGGGGGTGTATTGATTAAGCGCAGGAGAGATTGATGTTCAAACCTGTCCACTTCCTCAAGGCCAGAAAAATCTGGTACATGGGACGTTTCGTTGACTGGCCCCGGGCCGTCATCCACTCCATGAGCCATGCGCTCCATTACGGCAACTCCGTCTTCGAGGGCATCCGGGCCTATCCCACGGCCAAGGGCCCCGCCGTTTTCCGCCTGCCCGAGCACATCGACCGCCTCCTCCTCTCCGCCCGAACGGCCAAGATGAAATCTCCCTATGACCGGGAGCGGATCATCGAGGCGGTTTTAAAAACCCTGCGGCAGAACAAGCTTCAGTCGGCATACATCCGGCCGCTTCTTTTTTATTCTTACGGGAACCTGGGCCTCGTGCCCAAGTTCTCGCCCGTGGAGCTTCTCGTCGGGGCCTGGGAATGGGGCGCTTACCTCGGGGACAAGACCGAGAAGGGCGTTTCGGCTTACATCGTCCCCTGGCGACGCATTCATTACAGCCAACTGGATATGCGGGCCAAGCTGGGCGGCATGTACATCCTGTCGACGATCAACGGCCTGGAGGCGAGAGAGCACGGCTGCGACGAGGCCGTATTTCTCAACCTGGAGGGCCGCGTCGCCGAGGGTCCGGGCGAAAACATCTTCATCGTCA
>CAZFTV010000247.1:865-1181 GCA_964521765.1 uncultured Eubacteriales bacterium | reverse complement strand
GACGAACGCTCTCTCGGAGTCGATCCTGGAGGGCATCACCCGGACGAGCCTCCTCAAGATCGCCCGGGACAGGGGAATTCCGACGCGCGTCGCGCCCATCCGCCTCAAGGACCTGTTCAACGCCGACGAGGCTTTTTTCAGCGGCACGGCCGTGGAGATCGCGCCCATTGTCCAGGTCACGGACGGGTCAAACCCCAAAAAGACGGCCGAGACGCGCACCATCGGCTCGGGCCTGAAGGGCGAAGTCACGCGCCTGCTGTCCGGGCTTTTCCAGGACACGATCCACGGCAAGCTGCCCGAATACGAGGAATGGCTG
>CAZFTV010000247.1:0-829 GCA_964521765.1 uncultured Eubacteriales bacterium | reverse complement strand
GGAGGACCGCCTCCTAGCGCCCCGGATTGCGGCTCCGCGGGGGGCGGCCCGATCCTTTCCGGCCGCGCCTGCCGGCCCAAAAACCCGACCTATGGGGAAAACAATGGCCTTGAGAAGCAAAGCCCCTGAGGGTTCCACCGCATGGACGCCCTCCGAACTCCGCCTTCTTGCCTCTTTCCGCTCGCCGGCCGACATCCAACGCTGGCTCAACCGCCTTCATTACGACGCCCGGCCGGGAACGCGCTCGCCCCGCTGGGTGATGCGCGAACGGAAAGCCAATTGCTACGAGGGCGCCCTGTTCGCCGCCGCGGCCCTGCGTTTTCTCGGCCGCCCGCCGCTCGTCGTCGACCTGCGCTCCTCCGACGAGGATGACGACCACGTTATCGCCGTATTCCGGCGGCGCGGCGCCTGGGGAGCCGCGGCCAAATCCAACTTCACTACGCTCCGCTACCGCGAGCCCGTGTTCCGCTCGGTCCGGGAGCTGGTCATGTCCTATTTCGAAGTCTACTTCAACGCCCGGGGCCGAAAAACACTCCGGGAATACTCGCGGCCGTTCGACTTGAGCCGCTTCAACCCGGCTCAGTGGACGACCACGGGCAAGGACCTGGGGTTCATCGGAGACGCCCTCGACAAATCACCCCATTATCAGGTTCTAACGCCGGCCATGATCCGCGGGCTTGAGCCCGTCGATCCCGTCCTCGTCAGGGCCGGGCTTCTGGGCGGGGATAAGAAAGGGCTCTTCAGGCCTTGAGCGTCTCCGCTCCGGCGGCGACGAGCTCCCAGGCCTGCCGGACATGGCGCTCCTCGGTCGTCCTCTGGCCGACGACCA
>CAZFTV010000246.1:1890-2364 GCA_964521765.1 uncultured Eubacteriales bacterium | reverse complement strand
CAGACCCAAGACGGCGAGTACGCATATCTCGCGGACTCCGGGATTCTCACCCAGACCGCCGGATCGAAAACCTTTAAATACAAGATCGAAGACGTGGACGTGGCCAATGCGCTCGCGCTCGTCGATCTCACCAAGCCCGTGGCTGTGTAAGGGAGGACAAAGCCTATGTTAATTTCAGTGTTTGAAAAAGCGGCGAAGGCGACCTTCGCGCAGCAGGTCGCCGAACTCGGCAAAGCCGCCGGCGTCCCCGGGGACATGCTCAACGCCGCGCTGCCGGCCAGTGAAGCCGGCGCCGCCGGCACCTATGGCTGGCTCAGCGATATCCCCGTCATGAAAAAATTCCTCGGTGAACGGAAGGCCAAGGAGCTCGTCAGCTCCAAGTATCAGATATTCAACGAGGAGTACTACACCACAATCCGCGCCAAGGTTCGCGACATCGAGATGGACCAGGTCGGGGCCTACATGACCCAGATC
>CAZFTV010000246.1:0-1866 GCA_964521765.1 uncultured Eubacteriales bacterium | reverse complement strand
GGGCCTACCAGCTCCAGCGAAAGCTGATATCAGATTGTCTCGTCAACGGAGCCACCAACGTTGCTTTCGATGGGATCGCGTTTTTCTCTAACGCCACGGGTGCGAGAGTGAACGACAACTACCTGACTGGGTCAGGGGTCGACACCGAGGCCCATATTCAGGCCGACATCGAGGCCGCGATCGTGGCCATGGCCACGTTCAAGGACACAGAGGGCGAGGACCTCAACATCGTCCCCGACACGATCTGGTGTAAACCCAGTCTCAAGACCAAATTCCAGCGGATAGTGATGTCGGCCGCCGATGTTACGGGCGCGAACGCCGGTGTCCTGAATCCGTACCGGGACTACGGATTCAAAGTCGTCGCGAATCCAAAGGTTACGGGGAACACCTGGTACATCGGTTGCACGGCCGGGATCCTGAAGCCGTTCATTCTCCAGGAGCGGAAGAAGATCGAATCCGTCGTGGACGAAACCTTTCTCA
Organism: uncultured Eubacteriales bacterium; assembly: GCA_964521765.1. Taxonomy (GTDB): domain Bacteria; phylum Acidobacteriota; class Aminicenantia; order Aminicenantales; family JAFGAV01; genus JAFGAV01. Next base: position 1,386 of record CAZFTV010000246.1, on the reverse strand, counting down.
TTGCGAAGAAGGCTCTTGAGTACTCGGTGGACTGGGACGGCGGCGCCGGCTACGGCCTGCCCCAGCTCGCGTGTCTGGTCTATAACGCCTGAGCGCGTCGCGCTTAGAGAGAAAAATTAGGGCCGGGACCGGACCCGGCCTTTTTTGAAAGGAAAGAATATGGCTGAAAAAATGGTCGTCGTAAAATGGCCGAACGGATATATCACGGAGATGCTGGCGCCGCTGGCGGCGCTCCACATCAAGGCCAAGCAGGTGGTACCCGCCACCAAGGATGAACTCTCCGTCTACCGCGGCCTCACGGCCCCGAAGCCGCCCGCCAAGTCCCCGAAGCCTGTCCTGGAAAATGACGAGGCGGGCGCGGCCGAGGAGAAGTAATCCATGGCCTACGCCGCGTACACGGACCTGCAGAGCACGCTCGTGAACGTGGGCCCGTTCTCGGCCACGTCCAAGCCCACGTCGACCGAGGTCACGGCCTTTATCGCGCAGGTCGAGGACGAGATGAACGCGATCTTTGCCTCGGCTGGGATCACGGTCCCGGTCACGACGAGGGCGGACCTGTTGAAAAAGATCTGTTGCGACGGCGTCGCCGCCAAGGTTATGCGATCTATCCCCAGCGAGCCCGAGCTCGCGGCGGCGTTCCAGAAACTCTACGACGCCGCTTTGGAGCGGATTCGCAGGAACCCGGCGGAGCTCGAGTCCGCGACCGGGTCCGGGGCCTATATCACGGGCCCGACGCCGCGGACTGAACGGCCCTGGACGCGAGAGGGGAGGGAGTGGTAGATGATGCGGTTTTCGATCGAGATGATCGGCGAGGAGCGGTTCATCCGCGGGTTCTCCAGGATCAGTTCCGAGATCCAGGACTTCGAGCCGGCGTTTCGCGTCATACTCGGCGACTTCCGGGAGACTGAGCAGCGGATATTTGCCACCGAGGGCGCGAGCGAAGGCGAGCGTTTTCCCCCACTTTCCCGTGCCTACGCTGAGTGGAAGGACACGCACTATCCCGGACAGCCCCTCATGTGGCTTGAGGGTGACCTGGCCTTCTCGCTCATGGGCCGGGCCCGGGGCACGATCGAGGAGATTAACAAGACCGAGGCCAGGTTCGGGACCGAGATCCCGTACGCGCACCGCCACCAGATGGGTACGCAGGGGATGCCGCAACGGAAGATCGTCCAGGTCAACGAGAAAACAAAGCGCCGCTGGGGCCGGATTTTCGCGCGCCATGCCATGGGGCTTTTTGAGAAGTACGGGATCCAGACCTACACCGACTACGTGGAGGCGTTTTAGATGTACTACGCGCTTGCGACCATAAAAACCTATCTCTCCGCGAACCTGGGGGCGATGCTCGCGACCCTGGAGTCGGAGTTGGGACTGGCCGCGAACACGATC
>CAZFTV010000245.1:1939-2374 GCA_964521765.1 uncultured Eubacteriales bacterium | reverse complement strand
ACAATCATGCACACCGATGGAGCAACCACCTGGCCGGCCTGGAGGCCGAGCGCGCCAACCGGCGGAGGCTCTGGTGGGCTTTGCTGATAAATTTCATTTTCATGGTCCTGGAGGCGGCCGGGGGCTTGCTTTCGGGGAGCCTGGCCCTGGGGTTCAAAAGCTTTCAGTCCGCCGACCGGAGCTTGCCCCGCTTCTCCGGACTGACCGCCCAGTCTCAGCTGGGGGTCCGGCTGGGCACGGACACGACCCTCTCCCTGGGCTACAGCCGGGACACGGCTTTTTCCTACTGGTCGAATATCCTCTATTACCTGAGCGATTCCTTCAACGCTTTTTTAACCATGGGTCTCAGCCGCTATCTGGACGTGAAAGTGGGCGGGTTTTATACGATTTTTCATTATCCCGAGTCGATCGAAGAACCCGGGTTAGAGGATTCCG
>CAZFTV010000245.1:0-1929 GCA_964521765.1 uncultured Eubacteriales bacterium | reverse complement strand
AGATGGACATGGCCGCGCCCGGTGCGGATTGTTTTGCCCGGCTGGGCAGGCCGGTATGGAGGCTTCTCGGCCGGCGTCGCCGTCCCGGTCTGGAAAAGGATCTGGGCGGGGCTGACCTACCAGTACTGGGTGCGGCCCTCGGGCTTATTGAGCGCGGGCGGAGGGCACTTTTTAACCGTGAGCTTCCAGCGCAGATAGAGGGACTCCGTCCGCCGGTCCCTCTCGCAACTTCAGCGGCGCGCGTATTTCTTTTCCAGGGCCTCGAACCCGGCCAGCACGGCGGCGGCCCTGGGGTTTTGCTGTTCTTCAAACGGGTCGAATTGGACTCCGGCCGAAAAGGCGAAATCGGCGTCCCTGACGGGATAGATCCAGGCCACGCGTCCCGACCATTCCAGGACGAGGTCGTCCTCTGCAAAGTTCAGGCTCAGAGACAATTTCCGGCCGGGCCAGAGCGGCTGCCGGCAGAGCATCTTGAGTCCGCCCCGGCTCAGGTTCTGAATGGGGCAGAATTCTTCGACGAGCCCTTTGCGCAGGAAGGCCGTTTCTTTATAGCTGAGCGAGGCTCCGGGGATATCGAACCGGCCGAACGCTCTCCTTTCATTCTCGGCGGCGCCCTTTTCCTGGGCGTTTTTCGAATGTGCGGTCATCGTGCGCTCCTTGAGGGTCTGGGAATCATCCTACCGCGGCTCGGGGTCGCACCCGGCGGCAACCTGCTCGATTTTCTTCAGCAATCCGCCTATGTCCAGCGGTTTGTTCAAAAAGCCCTCCAGGCCATACGCCTCGACTGCATGCCGGAGGCCGGGATCTTCCGAGGCGGTCATGGCGATGACGGGAATCTGCATCGTTTTTGTCGAGCTCTTCAGGGCTTTCAACACCCCGGGCCCGCCGCCCGCCGGAAGCTTCATATCGAGCAGGATCAGGTCCGGGGCTTCCCTGGTGGCATGCCGCACGGCCTGAGTGGCGTCGAGGGCGGTGAGGACCTGGTAGCCGGCCTGAATCAGCTTCCTGGAGAGGAGGAGAAGAAGGTCGCTGTCGTCGTCCACGATCAGGATTTTTTTCCCCATGAAGCTCCTCCCGTCTCAGTGGCTTATCATTCTGCCTCTATTTATCGTATTTTTCAAGCCCTGAAGATAGCACCGCCTGAATCCGGCTAAAGCTTGTGTCGCGGGCGCGGGTCTTTGATGCGCATGCCCGTATCGGCGAGAAGAGTTTGCGCGACGGTGAGGATTTTACGACGTCTCCTCCGGCTTGAACAAGCCGGGAATGAAGGCTTGCAAACGCTCGTGCTCTTTTTCCAGGAGGGGCAGGGCGTCCCGGGCCCCCTGGAGGTTCTGGGCGCGGCCTGATTCCTCCATCCTCCGGCACGCTTCCTGAAGGGGGAGGAGGCTCAGGTTGGCCGAGGCCCCTTTCAGGAAGTGGCCGATCTCCCTGATCCGGTTGAAGTCTCCGGCTTTCACGGCCTCTCTGAGAAGGACGATTTTATCCTGATAATCGCGCTCGAATATCTCCAGGAGTTCGAGCAGGAAGTCTTTTTCTCCCCCGATGCGCTCCAGGACGGAAGGGGTGTCGATCGGATCCGCCTTCATGATGTTTCCTTTTTATCAGGCAGTCGATGGGCGTGGCCGGCCGAGGTTTCCAGGATGACCTTCCTCAGGTCCTCGGAATTCAGCGGTTTGGACACATAGGCGTCCATGCCAGCCTCCAGGCAGCGCTCCCGGTCGCCCACCAGGGCGTGGGCGGTCATGGCGACGATGGGAATATGCCCGCCGGACGTTTTTTCCTTAAGACGGATGGCCGCCGTGGCCTCGAACCCGTCCATCTCCGGCATCTGGACGTCCATAAAGACGATCTGGAAAGACTCCTCCTCCAGGGCCACGAGCGCTTCCCGGCCGTTTTGAACCGTACGGATGTCGTGGCCCCTTTTGCTCA
>CAZFTV010000244.1:0-2396 GCA_964521765.1 uncultured Eubacteriales bacterium | reverse complement strand
GGCTGCCCGCCCGACTCGGGGTAAAAGCACGTTCTGTCGAGTACGACGGCCGGCTTCCCCTCGCGCTCGAGCCTCTCCAGCACCCGGGCCTCGAACTCCGTCCTGCAGGCGTTCTCGAAGTACAGGCGTGTCGTCATGGTGTCACTGTGTATATTAATTCTCTGACGCTGGGGATACAAGATCTCCTTGAACCCCTCAGACCGGCGGAATATGAGCAAATCGCGTAAGGCCGGCATTCGTTGTGCGCCGCATAAATCGCACGACAGGATCCATAAAAGGCAGGACGGAATTCGGGCATAACGATTTTTTGGAGTGCGGCGACTCGTCGCCGCTTTCAAAGCGGCCTCATGAGGCCGCACTCCCAAAAAGAGCACGACACCCGATGATGCGCGGCATCTGTGAGTGCGATGCTAATGGGAGTTATCAACGGATACTGGAAAATGACCGGAGCTTCGCGCAAGCGCTCGGCCGTTAGGCGGGAAGTTTTAAAGGATCACCTTAAAGACAACCAGCATCAGCAGCGCCGCGGCCCAGACAAAGGCCACCGGCGCGACGAGGATCCGGTAGACGTCCCTCAGCGAGGACTTGAAATAATCGATCGTCGTGGCCAGGCAGAGATGGGCCGGCGAGAGCAAAATACCGGCGAACCCGCTGACGTAAGCGAACACCACCAACACCATGTCCGGCCGGCTCGCTCCGAAGATCGGCAGGAGCATGGGAAATGAAATTCCCACGAAGGCCTGGTTGCCCCCCGTCAGCCAGCCGATGATGAACGGCGCGGCGAAAAGGAGCACATAGGCTCCGACGCCCTGGGGCGGTACGGCAAGGCCCACGGCTTCGAGCGCGCCCGACGTCTCGAGAATCTTCTTGAAAATCATGACGGACACGATCAGGATCCCGGACCTCCAATCCAGGCTCTTGAGGATGAGGCCCGCCCGCTCCTTGAGGGACATACGGGATAAAACCTGCGTCGCCAGGGCCGTGAGACCCAAGGCCAGGATCATCCTCAGCCTGAGGGCGAAAATCAGGACAATCACCAGGATGATGGGCCACATGCTGAAAAGGAGCCGTCCGGCCGCGGCCCGCTTTCTCCCCTCCCGGCTTTCCCTGGGCAGGGCGGGCACGCGCCGGAAGAGGAGGTAAAGCCCCGCTCCTACGGCCAGCAGGGTGAAGGGGACTTGATGAAAAGAGATCCTCAGAATGGGCACCTTAAGCACGGCCGCGGCGATGATGAGGTTGGCGTAGAGAGGCCAGGTGTACTCCCAGATGTGGCGGAACCAGTAGTTGAAAAACGTCTTCCAGGCCGGCGAGAGATTCCACCTCCGCCCCGCTTCTTCGATAATGGGCGCAGAAAGCATGGCGCCGGCGAACATGGGCAGGAGGCCGATGAAGGCCGGCGGCAGGGCCAGGATGAGCCGCACATCGGGAACGAGCCTTTTGAGGGAGTCGATCATGATGCGGAAATACTCCTTCGCCCCGAGGAAATTCCCGAGATAGATCACCAGCCAGAAGATGCCCACCAGGCTGAGGGTCTCCCAGGCCACGGAAGCCTGAAGCACGTCACGGCCGAAATCCCGCAATCCCAGCCGAAAGAGCAGCGCGGTCAGGGCCGTCCCCAAGAACAGGACCAGGCCAAGGTCCCATTTTTTCCTGATCAGGAAGAGAAGAAGGCCGATGATGAGAACGATCTTCAATATCCCGATCATGCCGTCCTCTCTCCCTCGACAATTTTCATGGGGAGACACAAAGCCTATTCACTTTAATTTAAATCAAGTGAATGGATATGGCGTCCCCTTTTCTCTTTCCCTGTTTTATCTGGCCGCCGCCAGGATGCGCGCCGTCATTTTAAAGTGCACCTTGGCCACTCGCAGGAGGACATCGGGCCCCTGTTTTTTTACGAGCTCGACCGCCGCCGCTTCGGCCTGGGGCGAAGATCCCTTGGGGAGCTCGACCCCCGCCTCCTGCGAAAGAAAGTAAAGCCGCTTCAAGAACTCCGCGCGGGCCAGGAGCGAGGCCGCGGCCACGGCCGGGTCCTCCTCGGCCTTGGGCTTTTGAATGAGCTCGATCGTCCGCCCCTTCTTCATCAGGGCGTTCAGGACGAAAGCCTTGTCTCCGAACTGGTCGGTGACGGCCAGCTTGACGTTCTTCTCCAGGAGGACGTTCTCGATCGCCCGGGCGTGCCCCCAGGCCAGAAGACGATTCAGGTTTCGCAGCCGTTCATAGAGCTGGTTGTATTTTTCCGGGCCGATGGCCACCACGGAATGGGCGTAGCCCCGGCGCAGGATGTCGGCCATGTCCCGAGCCCGGTTGTCCGAGGTCGTTTTGCTGTCCCGGACCCCGAGCTCGCGCAGGACCTCCTCCTGGCCCTCGGGCAGGAAGAAGGCGGCTACGACCAG
>CAZFTV010000243.1:0-2400 GCA_964521765.1 uncultured Eubacteriales bacterium | reverse complement strand
CGAGCCCGGGGTCACTCTCCGCGCCGGACGGCACAGGACTTCCCATCTTCCCTTTTTTTCCGCCGGCCCCAGAAAAAGAAATTCAATATCCTTCCCGTCCCGGTCACCCCAGACCCTGGCCGGGAGCACCCGCGTGGCGTTGAACATGAGGACGTCTCCCGGCGAGAGCAGATCGGGCAGGTCCCTGACGCGGGCATGACGAATGCCGCCCGCCCGCCGCTCGAGGACCATCATCCGCGAGTCGTCGCGGCGGGGGAGAGGATGCTGAGCGATGAGCTCGGCCGGAAGGGAGTAGTCAAAATCCGAGGTCAGCACGTCTTTGAGGGGTCAATCTTTGAAGAGCTTCTTCTGGGGCGCGTCGACGGGCGGCTGAAGGCGGCCCAGATGGGCGTAGGCTTTGGCCGTCAGCTTCCGTCCGCGGAGCGTCCTCTCCAGGAACCCGATGCGCATCAGGAAGGGCTCGTAGATCGATTCGATCGTCTCCTTCTCCTCGTCGATGGCCGCGGCCAGGGTGTTGATGCCCACCGGCCCGCCGCCGTGGTTGTCGATGATCGTCTGGAGGATCTTCCGGTCGACGTCGTCGAGCCCCAGGATGTCGACGTCCATCATGTCCAGGGCGTGCTTGGCTTCCCGCGCGGTGACGACGCCGTCGGCCTTGACGTCGGCGTAATCCCTTACGCGGCGAAGAAGGCGGTTCGCCACCCGGGGAGTGCCCCGGGAGCGACGCGCGATTTCGAGGGCGCCCCGTTCGTCGATGGTCACCTTGAGCAGCGCCGCGGAGCGGAGGATGATCCGCTCGAGGTCTTCCTCCCGGTAGTAGTCCAGCCTGTGGATGATGCCGAACCGGCCGCGCAGCGGGGCCGTGATCCGGCCCGCCCGCGTCGTGGCGCCGATGAGGGTGAACTTCTTGAGCCGGAGCTTGTGGCTCCGGGCGCCGGGCCCCTGGCCGATGACGATGTCCAGGTTGAAGTCTTCCATGGCCGAGTAGAGCAGCTCCTCGACCGAGGGATGCAGCCGGTGGATCTCGTCGATGAACAGAATCTCCTTGTGCTGGAGGTTGGTCAGGATGGCCGACAGGTCGCCCGCGCGCTCGATGACCGGGCCCGAGGTGGGCTTGATGCCCACGCCCAGCTCCCTGGCGATGAGATAGGCCAGGCTGGTTTTGCCCAGGCCGGGCGGCCCGTAGAGAAGGACATGGTCGAGGTGCTCGTCCCTCATGCGGGCGGCCTCGATGAAGACCTTGAGGTTCTGCTTGACCGAATCCTGGCCGATGAATTCCTCGAAGGACCGGGGGCGGAGGCTGTCCTCGAAGAGGAGGTCTTCCTTGGTCCGGACCGGGTTCAGGATGGCGGGCATGCGGCTCTCTCCCTGTCTGTCCTCAGAGTCTGGCCAGGCGCCTCAGAGAATCCCGGAGGAGCGTTTCAAACCCGGCTTCCGCCGGGTGGCCTTTGACGACTTCCGCCACCACCGTCTCGACTTCATTCCTGCGGAAGCCGAGGTTCAAGAGGGCGGAGACGAGGTCGTCGGTTTGGCCGCCGGCCCGCCCGGCCAGGATTTTCTCCTTTTTATCCAGCTTGGCCTGCAGCTCCAGAGCGATGCGCAGGGCCGTCTTCTTGCCGATGCCGGGGATGAGGCTGATGCGGGCGACGTCGCTTTTTTCGACGGCGTCCTCCAGGTCCTTGGGCCCGATGCCCGACAGGATGTTCAGCGCCAGCCTGGGACCGATCCCGGAGATGGCGATGAGCTTGAGGAAGAGGTTTTTTTCTTCCCCGGTGGCGAACCCGAACAGGGTCAGAGAGGAGTCGGTCAGATGGGTGTGGATGAAGAGCTCGACCGTCTCCTTCACTTCGCCCAGACGGACGTAGGTCGACAGGGGGATGGACGCGCAGTAGCCGACCCCTCCGGCGTCGATCACCACCTGTCCCGTCGACTTCTGAATCAGCGTTCCTTTGAGGCGGGCGATCATGGTCTTCTCATTCTCAGCAGCCGGATTCCTCGACCGTTTTGTTGAAGGATCGGATGTTGAGGTGGCAGATGGCGGCGGCCAGGGCATCGGCGGCGTCCTCCTCCAGGGGTTCATCGCCCAGGCGGAGAAGCGTCCGGACCATATGGGCCACCTGGAGCTTGCCGGCCTGCCCGTAGCCCGTGACGGCTTTTTTTATCTCCAGGGCGGAGTATTCGAACAGAGGGACGCCGCGGGAGGCCACGGCCGCCAGCACGACGCCCCGGACCTGTCCCAGCGTGATGGCCGTTCTGACGTTCCTGGAATAGAAGGGGTTTTCGATGGCCACCTCCAGGGGCTGATACTCGCCGATCAGGCGTTCCACTTCCTCCCGGACGGCATTGATCCGGTGTTCGAGAGCCAAGTCGCGGCTCGGCTTGATCGTGCCCCGGCTGACC
>CAZFTV010000242.1:0-2417 GCA_964521765.1 uncultured Eubacteriales bacterium | reverse complement strand
TCCAGGCCTGCTACGACGGCGGCCCCGGGGCCAACCCCAAGTTCATCTACGACGCGAACGTCCTGCTGTTTGGAAGCGACCCGGTGGCCGTGGACGCCGTGGCCCACGACATCATCGTCAAGTGTCATCGGGCGTGCAATAATCCCCCTTTGTGGGCGTTGAAAAATCCCCCCCTGAACGGGGGTACACGCATGAGCATCAGTAACGTACACTTCCTCCCGGCAATCAGTCCGAGAGGAGACGATATGGTCAAAGGGGATCTGTGGCACGAGATCCAAAGTCGCCGGAAGCTCAAGGAATCGAAGAAGTCGATCGCCCGCGCCTTGCAGCTCGACATCAAGACGGTCCGGAAGATCCTTCGCCAGAAGCAGCCACAGAGCTATTCGCGGGAGAAGCAGGAAAGCCTGGTCTTGAAGCCGCACAAGAGCTACATCCTCAAGAGACTGGCGGCCGTAGGCTACTGCGCCCAGGCGATCTACGAGGAGCTCCGGGTCATGGGCTACCGGGGCAGCTATGACGTCGTCAAGCGCTTCGTCAGCCCGTTGCGGGAAGAAGCGGAGATCGAAGCCACCGTCCGGTTCGAGACGCCGCCGGGGCGCCAAGGGCAGGCCGACTGGGGCCAGTGCTGGACGATCATCGCGGGCAAAAGAGTGAGGGTTCATCTCTTCGTCCTGACCCTGGGCTACAGCCGTAGGATGTACGCCGTGGCCACGGTCGACGAGAAGATGCCGGCTTTCCTGCGCTCTCATGAAGAGGCCTTCGAGTTCCTGGGCGGCGTGCCGCACGAGATTATCTACGACAACCTGAGGTCGGTCGTGCTCGGCCGGGACTTCGAAGGCTCCCGCTTCGAATGGAACCCGGTCTTCTGGGACTTCAGCCGGTATTACGGCTTCCGGCCGGCGCCTCACCGGCCCTACCGGCCCCAGACCAAGGGCAAGGTCGAGTCGGGCGTCAAGTACGTCAAGCGCTTCCTCAGGGGGAAGGAGTTTACGAGCCTCGACGACCTCAACGCCCAGCTTCTCGACTGGATCGTCACCTTCGCCGACCAACGCATCCACGGCACGACGCACCGCAAGCCCGCGGACATGTTCCTCGAGGAAAAAGAAGTTCTTCTCGCGGTCAAGGGATCGCCGGCCTATGTGATCGAGGAGCGCTCGACGAGGTATGTCCCCAAGGACTGCCTGGTAACGTTCCAGACCAACCGCTACTCCGTGCCGTGCCGCCTGGCCGGCAAACGGGTCGAAGTCCTGACCGACGGCGAGATGATCAAGATCTACCACGGAGGGGAGTTCGTCTCCTGTCATCCGCGGCTCGAGGGCGCCCACAGGTCGTCGGTCGAGAAGTCCCATTACTGGGGCCTCATCAAGGCGGCTAAGCCCGCGGCGGAGCCTCAGGACGACGTCGAGGTCCGCGACCTGGCTGTTTATGAGCGCCTGGCTGAAGGAGGTGCGCTGTGAGCCTCGCCCACATCCAGGACAACCTCCGTCATCTCCGGCTCTACCGGATCCATGAGCGCCTCGAGACGGCGCTCGAAGAGGCGGCCAAGAACAGCGTCTCCTACACCGACTTCCTAGATGAGATCCTGTCCCAGGAGGTCGCCTCCAAGCAGGAGAAGAACATCGCCCTCCGCACGGCCCTGGCCAAGTTCCCCTACGTCAAGACGCTGGAGACCTTCGACTTCGCCTTCCAGCCCTCGATCGACAAGAAGCGGATCAAGGAGCTCGCGGAGTGCCGGTACATCGCCAACGGCGAGAACGTCATCTTCCTCGGGCCGCCGGGCGTGGGCAAGACCCATCTGGCCGTGGCCCTGGGCGTCAAGGCTGTGACCGAAGGCTACCGGACCTACTTCACCCAGGCCATGCCGCTCATCGCCTCGCTCACCAAGGCCTACTCCGAGAACCGCATCGAGGAGCGGCTGAAGTTTTACTGCCAGCCCAAGCTCCTGATCATCGACGAGATCGGCTACATCCCGATCGACCGGCACGGCGCGCATCTGTTCTTCCAGCTCGTCTCGAGGAGGTACGAAAAGGGTGCCCTGATCCTGACCTCGAACCGCAGCTTCTCGCAGTGGAACGAGATCTTCGGCGACCCCGTGATCGCCACGGCCATCCTGGACAGGATCCTGCACCACTCCACCACGATCAACATCAAAGGCAACTCCTATCGCCTCAGGGAGAAGGTCAAGGCCGGGCTCATCAAAGAGCCCGAGGTTGAGGAAAATCCATGAGAGAGGGGGGGAATTTTCGAAGCCCGCAGGGGTCCATTATTGCACGCCCGTTGACACCGGGAGCCGCTTGTTCAGGGGATCCCCGGCCACGGATATCCCGACGGACCCCGGCCACCCTTCCGATGTAAGCCGGCCAGCGATCCGGCGGGAGAGCCGTGTTCGTCGGGCGCCGCGCCAGACGCCTGGATTG
>CAZFTV010000241.1:0-2424 GCA_964521765.1 uncultured Eubacteriales bacterium | reverse complement strand
CAGCCGAAGTTCTTGCGGAGGATGGCGTGGTGGATGGCCTCCCGGGGCCCGGCGTAGCGCATCTCCATCTGGAGGATGGCCATGGCCGTCCGCTCCTTCAGGTAATAGTGGCGGATGGCCGCCTCGTAGGAGGCCAGGATGACCTCGTCCTTGAAATCGCCCTTCTTCTTCCGGCCGATGACGGGGTTGATGAACAGGCCGTCGGTAAACGTCAATGCCGTTTTCTGGACATACTCGTGGCCGACATGGGGCGTGTTGCGCGTCTGAAAGCCGACGACCGTCCTCCAGCCCTTCTCCTTGAAGAGGACGCGGGTTTCCCTGGGGCTGAGGTGCCAGCGGGCGAAGGGGCCGGCCGGCGCCTGGATGAGGTCCACGCGCCCTCCGAGCAGGACGGGTTTCAGGCGGCGGGTGCGGGCCACGCCGGGATGCTTGTCGTCCTGAGTGCCGTAGACCCTGAGGGCCATCTCTTCGCGGTCGAAGCGGTACTTGGACTCCAGGCGCAGAATGGCCAGGGGCTCCCCGGCTTCCGTGGCCAGCGCGATTTCGCCGCCTTCCTTGAAGCGGGAGGCCTCCTCCTCGTCGACGTCCAGGACGATGGGCACGGTCCAGGCGACATCGTCGGCCAGGCGGCTGTGGCGCAGGACGCCGTGGAAGTCATCGGGCCCGAGGAATCCTCCCAGGGGGCTGTAGACGCCCGTGGCGATGTTTTCGACGTCGGACACGGCGTCTTCGTCCAGTCGGATGGCGGGCAACGACCGCGCTCTGTCGAGAGCCTCTTCTCTTTTATCTTCGGGCAGGACCCGCTCCACGAGTTTCCCGCCATGGGGTGCGATCATGATCTCCTCCTTGCTGCCGGGCCGGTTGGGGGGATGACGACGCGTCGAGGGCCGCCTGGAACGGCGGGCGAGGCCGCGCGCCGGCGTCAATCGATATAGCCCAATGCTTTGAGTTTCTCCTTGACCTTCTCTTCTTCTTCCTGGGAGAACACTTCGGGGGAAGCTTCCTCCTTGGAGAAATGCTCTCTCAGCACCTTGCTGATGTAGCTGCCGACGGAAGTGATGTCCGAACCTTTGATCTTCTCCTCGATCTTTTTATAGAGCGAGGTCGGGATGGAAACAGGAGTGAATTCCTTGTCCATTCTCTCTCCTTGATGACCTCGGAACCGTCCGGCGGGGACGCGGATCACGGTTTATAGTAAAGCTTTTTATATACCAGATTCATGCTTTTTTCAACCCGTCGCCGCTTTCGGCCTGCCCGCCGCCGGAGCAAGGTTCTTGGCGCCCCTTTTCAGCGATTTTATGGACCTGGGGCGAATTTTTTCGCAATTTTTTGCTCCGCTAGCTGGAAAAACGCTAAAATCTGTATAATATCCGTGTTAGGCGGCACGCCAATAATGAACCTCTCGCGAAAAATAGCCTGTCTCGGGGTGCTCATCGCCGGCGATATCCTGACCCTGTTGTTTGTCTTCCTGGCGGGCTTTTTCCTGAGGGACAGGGTGCTCGCCTCCCTGCCGGACTTCCAAGAGCCCCCCGTGCCCCTGGACGTTCAGCTCGGCTCGGGCTTCGTCGCGGGTGCAATTATCCTGGTCCTGATCTTCGCCTACCAGAAGCTCTATTCCCGCCGGTTTTCCTTCTGGGCGGAGACAAGGCTCCTCGTCGAGGGCGTGACGATCTCCTTCCTGCTGGTCATGACCATGGTGTTCCTCTTCCGGTCCTACACCCGCTTTTCCCGGGCGGTCATCGTCATCGCCTGGCTTCTCGGCCTCATCGTCTTTCCCCTCGTCCGCCTCCTGGTCAAAAAAGCCCTGGCCCGCAGCGGCCTGTGGCGCAAGAACATCCTCATCCTGGGGACGGGACAGACGGCGCAGAAGGTCGCCCGGGAAATCCGGAGGGACGAATCGCTGGGCCTGGTCATCGCCGGCTTTCTCGCCGAGAGGAAAAGCCGGGTCGGACAGCTCCTCGCCGGAGGCATCCCCATCGTGGGGGTGATCGGAGATTTCCGGCGCCTCATCGCCGACCTGGACGTCCGGGATGTCGTCGTCGCCCTGTCCCGGGGGAGGCAGGGCCATGTCCTCGGGATCGTCAAATCCTGCGAGCATCTCGTCGAAAACATCCGGGTCGTGCCCGAGACCGGGAGCGACTACACTTCCGGCGTCCGGGTCGAGGAGCTGAGAGACATCATCACCCTGTCCCTCCCGCGCAACCTGGCCAAGCCGTGGAACACGCTCATCAAGAACGCCTTCGAGTTCTTCCTGGGCTTCGCCCTTCTGCTTCTGGCGACGCCGCTCTGCCTCTTCATCGCCGCGGCCGTTAAGCTTGACTCCCCCGGACCGGTCCTCTTTGCCCAGAAGCGGCTCGGCCGCTGGGGGAAGGAATTCAAGATGTTCAAGTTCCGCTCCATGCACCGGGATGCCCCGGAGCGGCT
>CAZFTV010000240.1:0-2448 GCA_964521765.1 uncultured Eubacteriales bacterium | reverse complement strand
AAATCACAGCGTGAATATTATCTTCGTGAACAGATGAAAGCAATAAAACAGGAATTAAGCCAAAAGCTTAATGTACTCGCTCATAAGCCGGAGTACTCCGAGCGTTTAATCGAACGCATTAGGTGTTGGTCGGCAGAAGCGGTGGAAACATTTAAATCAATCGTATAACAACGATAAAAGGTTTATTCTCCGTACAAAACGGAATTGTGATAAAAAATTGGGTTTATATGATTTCTGTCACCGATTGGGCAATCTCGCGCTTCACCGGCGGAACTTGAAACGAGGGGTCTTCGTAAGATATATCTTAGATCTTTATCACAGGAGGTGCCATGCGACGTCTTGCGCCCAGAATCGGTATTGTCCTTTCCATGCTCCTGGCCTTTTTGACTGGGCCCTTCTTCTCGAGCCCGGAGAGCACTCTCCACGGCGTTTGGGCCGTGAAAGACTGCCGGGTCGTCACTCTGGCCGGCCCGCCCCTGGAGAAGGGGACGGTCATCATCCGCGACGGGCTCATCGAGTCCGTCGGCCCCGCCGTCGCCATCCCGGCCGACGCCGAAGTGATCGACGGCTCGGGCCTGACGGTCTATCCCGGGCTCATCGACGCCCTCAATCAATCCTTGCTCAAGCTTCCCGAAGTCAAGTTTGATCAAACCAAGCTCATGACGGGCCAATACACGGACGAGGACAGGGGCCTCACTCCGGAGAGGCGCGCCTTCGAGTATTTCGACCTCACCAAGGCGTCCCTGGAGAAGCACCATTCCTTCGGGCTGACCGTCGTCCAGGTCTTGCCGAGCCGGGGGCTCCTGACCGGACAGGCGGCGGTTTTTTGTCTGAGCGGCCAGGATAAGAACACGACGGTCGTTCTCCGGGATCACCTCCTGGGCATCGCCTTCTCCCCGGCCGGTTTCAACGTTTACCCAAATTCATTGATGGGGTCCGTGGCCTTCCTCCGCCAGGAGCTGTCCGACGCCGTCTACGGCGCCGCCCGCGAGGCGCGCTGGAAGAAGGACCCGAAGGGCAACGTCCGCTCCGCTTACCACCCCCGACACGCCGTCCTCTCGGAATTCGCTTCAGGCAGGAAGCCGGTCGTCTTCCTGTGCGGAAACCAATACGACCTCCGGCGCGCCCTGGAGATATCCGCCGAGTTCAAGCTCGACGCTCTCCTGGCCGACCTGGGGAGCGAGTCCTGGCGCCTTCTGCCAGAACTGAAAAAGGCCGGAGCGCGCGTGCTCTGCCCGGTGGATTTCAAGGTCCCGGGAACGAGCATCCACGCCCAGCGGGGAAAAGCGAAGCGCGAGGCCGCGGAAAAAGAGCTCTATGTCAAAAATCCGGCGCGACTGGCCGAGGCGGGCATTCCCTTCGCCCTCGTCTCCCTGGGCGCGGACGACCCGAAAAGCCTCATGGAGGGCGTGCGGAAAGCCGTGGAAAACGGCCTCCCGGCGGAGAAAGCTCTTGAAGCCCTGACCTCGGCCCCGGCGCGGCTCCTCGGCCTCGAGCGAGCCCTGGGGAGCGTCGAGAAAGGAAAGATCGCCAACCTGGTCCTCGTCGAGGGCGACCTCCTGGCCGCCGAGCCCAAGATCCATACCGTCTTCGCCGACGGAAAGAAATTCGAAGTCAAGAAGGCCAAAGCCGAGGCGGGAGCCGCTCCCGAGGTCAACGTCGGCGGCAAATGGGAGCTCGACATCCAGGGAGCCGGACTCAAGGTTACAGTGGATTTCCTCCAGGAAGGCGGCGCTCTCTCCGGCAAGATGACCACGCCCTTCGGCGTCTTTGACTTCACCGGAGGGACGGTGTCCGGAAAAACGGTCTATTTCGAGGTCAACCTCTCCGTGGGCGGCCAGGACATAGACCTCTACTTCTCGGCCGCCGTCGCCGACGACCGGATGACGGGCAGCGTCGTCCAGGGCACTCAGGGAGCGGCCGAGTTCACGGCCAAACGCATTCCGGGATAAGGAGAGAGCACGATGAACACGCGTCTTGTTTCCATTCTGGCCGCGGCAGCGGTCTTGCTGGCCGCCGTTCCCGGTCGCCCCGCCTCAGGCGGGAACCTGCTCCTCAAGAACGGGAATCTCCTCACGGTCAGCGGCCCCGTCATTGCCGGAGGGGATATCCTCATCCTCGACGGCAAGATCGCCCGCATCGGACAGAACCTCCAGGCGCCCTCCGGGGTCCGGGTCCTCGACCTGGGAGGTCAGTGGATCATGCCGGGCATCATCGATTCCCATTCCCATATCGCCATCGAGGGCGGGGTCAACGAGATGGGCGATCTCATCACCGCCGAGGTCGACATCCGGGACGTCATCAATCCCGAGGACGTCAATATTCTCTACGCCCTGACCGGCGGCGTGACCTCGATCCACACCATGCACGGCTCGGCCAACCCGATCGGCGGCCGGGGCATCGTTCTCAAGATGCGCTGGGGAAAAAGCGCCGCCGAGCTCATCTTTG
>CAZFTV010000239.1:1686-2481 GCA_964521765.1 uncultured Eubacteriales bacterium | reverse complement strand
CGTCGTCAAGCTCGGCGACACCGGCGCGTACGCGGTCGGGCGCCTGATCGGGCGACACGATGCCTTGCGCCTCGCGACCCTTGACGTTCAGATAGAGGCCGCCCAACCCGATGGCGTAGGCGCGGGTCCGCTCCCAGTCCACATCCCGCAGCCACTCCGCCTCTCCCGTCGCCCCCTCTTTCAGGCGGAGGTAGCCCTCCTGCCGCAGCCACACATTGAGGTTCACGCCTCGCCGGAACGACTTGAACCCGTGGTCGGACATGACGAAAAGCGCATCTCGCGGGCCGAGCTTCGACACGACCTCGCCAACGACTTGATCGGACTCTTCGTAGGAGGTTTCGATCGCCTCCGAGTAGGGGCTCGGATCGTCCTCCACCGGGGCGGGATGATCTGGATCCCGGTAGCGCCAATACATATGCTGGACGCGGTCGGTGGTGTCGAAAACGCATACGACGCACCCGGTCGGCGCGTTCGCCAGCGCGTTGAAGAGCATCTTTCTGCGCTCTTCGAACATGAGACGGCACTGGTCGAGGAAGCTCTGGTCATCGAGCACCGACTCGTTCAGTGCCCAGGTGTCTTCCGCCAGACCCAGGGTCGCGTAGCGGCCGAGCCGCTTCGACAGGTAGATGGCATAGGCGGCGGGATGGGAGACCGGCAGGGCAGGCTGCTCCGGGTCGATGTTGATAGGCGAGACGTACAGCTCGACCTGTGGCTCGAGCTGCTTCAGGTAGAAGCGGGACATTCCCCGTGCGCGCATGCCCGGCCCCAGCCGGAAGCTCACGGGAACCCAATCGC
>CAZFTV010000239.1:0-1676 GCA_964521765.1 uncultured Eubacteriales bacterium | reverse complement strand
CCCTTTTTCATCCTGGTTGCCTGGCGCAGCAGGCACGATCTCGGGAAGGTCCTGCTGAACTTCCCCTTTCTTGAGAGTTGTTTTCCGGACATAAATCAAAAGGCTCCGGCCGTCCTTGCCGGGCCGGAGCGTCAGCGGCGTCCGCGAGGCCTCTCCCTGCTCGGACCCCACCAGCGGCGGTCCGGGAAGCTCGCCATGGAAGACGCCGTTCGCCTGGGTGAGCACATGGCGCTCGCCCCCGATGTGCTCTTGGACTGCTTCGCCGGCGCTGGTGAAGAACGTGAACGACCCCTGGCTGCCCCGCAGGTCGGGCACGCACATGCCCGACAGCAGCAGGCCGTTGAAGCGCTCGGGCGGGAACGTGATGGGCACGCGCAGCACGGTCGAGAAGATCCCATGCTCCCCCAACACCGTCCAGAACGGCTTGCTGCGCCTCAGCAGACGTATGATGGGGCGGCCCAACGGGATCGTCACTCCCGCCAGCTTCACCTGCCGTCGCGGCGGCCGGATCTGCGCGGAGGAGAGGTCGGGGAGGTATGTGCGCGGGTCGCGGTGGAGGAAGTCGAAGATCCCGTGACGGCCCGGTCCGGCGCCGGTCATGAACGAAGACCACGCCACCGGCGACATCGCCGGGCAGCTTGTCGCCAGCGGCAGGAACGATCCCGTCTCCCGGAGCTTCGCCAGGTTCGGCAGCCGCCCCGCAGCCAGCATCGATTCGGCGATCTCGGGATCCATGCCGTCGAAGCCGAGGATGACCACGCGGTTGACTTGGCTCTTGGCGTAGGCTTTCCGCCGCCGGCGCCGTCGAATCAGCGCCCTCAGCGGCCACGTGATGAGCACGAGGCCGCCAAGCACCACGGCCGCCACCACCACCAGGAAGGATCCCAAGACGGCGAAGCCCGCGCCGGGGCCGATATAGGCGTGCGCCGGGGGGGCCGGGCCGACTAAGAGGAGGCCGAGAGCAACGGCCAACGCGCGAAGGCGCCACAGGGCGTCCTCAGTGCGCCTCCAAATATGCCCCGACCCGCCGGCCGTCGGTCGCCCGCATCGCGTGCGGCCGGAAACGATGTCCTGTTCATGCCTTGACAGAGCTACCTACCTCGGGCCGAAAATGCGCTGAGCCGGGCGGCTAAACTCACGTAAAGCGTTCCCGTTTCCAGTGCGTAAGATTCGCCGAGTGACAATGCGGTCCTGCGCCGGAGCCATGACCACGCAGGCGAAGCCGTCTCTTCCCTGCTTTACAGCCACCGCGGGCCTGGGTAGAATCTATCCGGAGACGAATCTATGACGAAGAGAATCCGTTTGCGCCGCCGCTGGGCGCTTCTGGTTGTCGTGTGCCTTGCAGCGGCCATTGCCGGCGGCCTGTACCTGTCCTCGAAGCGCTTCAAGGCTGCGGAGTTCACGCCGGGCGATCCCGCGGTCGACGCTCTTCGGCAGTCCGTGAGAGATGCCAACATCGTCATCCTGGTGCTCGACGCCACCAGGGCCGATCACCTCGGATGCTACGGTTACCCGCGCGAGACCACGCCGAACATCGACCGACTGGTCGAAAGCGGTGTGACGTTCCGCAACGCCTACGAGGATGCCGCCTACGCGGAAGCCTACGCCAGGCTGGAGTTCCCCGGCACCTACTACCTCGCCTTCCGGGATCTCCCGACCATCTTCCGCAGCCACGT
>CAZFTV010000238.1:0-2484 GCA_964521765.1 uncultured Eubacteriales bacterium | reverse complement strand
CCCCTGGATGTCCCGCAGGACCAGGACCAGGCGGTACTCGTCGTCGAGCTCCTGGATGGCCTGGAGGATCCGCTGCTGGCTCTCCGCGGACAACACATGAGCCAGGGGCGTCGCTTCCCTGCGGGCGGCGAGGCTTCGCGCCTGGCGGCGCAGCCCCTCGAGCTTCTCCCGAGCGACGTCCTGGCCGGCGCGCGCTTCAAAGGAGCTTTGTTCGAACCGGCTCATCTCCTGGCGGAACGAGCCCAACCCCGATTCTCGGGACTGCATGTCGGCGCGCAGCCGCGCTTCTTTCTCCTCCAGGACGGCGACCTCGCGGCCGAGCTCGTTCTGACGAGGCTCGATTTCCCGCCTGTCGGCCAGAAGGATCTCGAGCTCTTTCTGGGGGAGGTCCAGGTCGCCGCCGGACGCGTCTCTTTCCGCCTGGAGAAGGAGTTTCCGGTTTTCAGCCGCCTGGAAGGATCGGCCGATTTCGAGGAGCTCTGCCTCGCGCTCCGCCGCTTCGGCTTCGAGAGCTTCGCGCTCTTTTTTCTTGGCCTCGAGCCCGGCGGACAGGGCGGACACCTCCCTTTCCAGCCGTCCGACGGCCTCCTCCAGCTCCCGCGCTTCCCGGCGGAGGGTGAAAAGCCCTTCCTCGCGGCCTCCCGTCTTCAGCAATCCCGAGGAGAGGAGAAGGCTTCCGTCGGGCGTGAGATAGGATCCTTCGGGATGACGGATCCAGAGAGAGACGGCGGTCTTGAGGTCCGCGACGACGGCCGCGTCGCGGAGACGGTCGAGCCGCGCCTTAAAACCCGGGCGGATGCGAACCCGTTCCTTGAGACAGCCGGCGACTCCCGGCTCTCCCGCGGCCGGATGGCCTTCGGAACCGGCTCGGGCCGGGCCCTGGAGAAGAAACAGGCCTTCCGGCTTTTCAACGCCGAGGGAGGATAGGAATTCCCCGGCGTCCACGACCACAGCCCCGGATTCTTCCCTCCACAGTCGGTCCAGAAGCGAGGCGGTTTCGGCGTCCGCGTCGATCAGGTCGGCCAACCGCCTGCCGGCTGCCTGAGGTGTTCCGGCGCCGGAATCCCCGGAACGGCAGCTGGGAGATGGCTTCCAGATGAAGGGACGCGCCGGTGAGACCGTCCCGTGCGGCAGCCCACTCCGTCTCCAGAGCGGCCAGCTCCCGGCGACAGGCTTCCAGGGCCGACGCGGCCGCCCGGACTTCCTGCTCCAGCCGGAGACGCCCGCGGGAGAGCGCATTCGCTTCCTCCGCGGCGCGGCGGAGCTGCGCCTCCTGCTCCTCGATGCGCGCGCGAGAAGCGCTCATCCTGTCGTTGAGCTTCTCTTGCTGACGCAGGAGGAGCTCGTTTTCCCTGTCCAGCTTGGCCTTTTCGTTCTTGATTTCCGTGGAGCGGGCCATCAGGACCAGGTGCCTGCCGCGCTGCGCCTCGAGCGCCTCGGAATCCCCGGCCAGGCGGGCCCGGAATTCCCGGACGCGCTCCTCAGCCGCGTCGCCGTCTTTTTTGAGCCGGGCCAGGTCGCGTTCGAGGGATTCCTGCTCGGAGGCGGCCTCGGTTTCCTCGGCGGCGAGAAGGCCGAGATCGAGCCCCCTCTCCTCGATGTCGCGGCGGGAGCGCTTCCGGCGCTCCTCGAAAAAGCCGAGCTTTTTCCTCTCGGAATCGGCATCGGACTCGAGGTGTTCCGTTCGGGAACGGAGCTCGAAAAACGTTTCCTGTTCCTTCTTGAGGGACTGTTCCAACTCCCAGCTTTCTTTGCGCTTCTGGACCAGGTCCTTTTCCACCGAGGCCAGGCGGGTAAGGGCTTCCTTCTCGCGGAAGATGAAGTCGTTGTATTGCCGGAAGGCCTCGGCCTGATTCCTCTCCAGGTGAAAGTGCCTTCGCCGGAAATGGAGGGCGGTCAGCTCCCGGATGCGCTCCCGGAGCTTGCGGTAGCGGTTGGACGCCTGCGCCTGCCTCTGCAGCGAGTTTTTCGCCCGGCCGACCTCCTCGATGATGTCCTCCAGACGGACCAGGTTCTGTTCCGAGCTTTCGAGCTTGTTTTCCGCCTGGCGTTTTTTGTCCTTGTAGAGGGCCGTTCCGGCCGCCTCCTCGAGCAGGAGGCGCTTCTCAATCGGTTTGGAAGTGACGAACTGGCCGATCGTCCCCTGCTCGATGACGAAGTATTCCTTCTCCCCGATCGACCTTTTCCACAGTTCGTCCTGGATGTCCTTGAGGCGGACCGCCTTGCCGTTGAGACGGTATTCGCCCTCCCCGGAACGGTAGACGCGGTGAGAGATGACCATCTCCTCGACGGGGTCGTCCAGGCTGATGGTGACGTCGGCCATGCCCTGGGGCGCCTTTTTGGCGTTGCCGTTGAAGATGATGTTGTCGATCTTCTCCCCGCGCAGAGAGCGGACCCGCTGTCCCCCCAGGACCCACAGCAGGGCGTCCACGATGTTGCTCTTGCCCGTGCCGTTGGGGCCGACGATGGCCGTGATGCCGGGGT
>CAZFTV010000237.1:0-2498 GCA_964521765.1 uncultured Eubacteriales bacterium | reverse complement strand
GGCAACTGCGTGGGAAAGTAGGACGCTGCCGGGATTTAAATTGAGCCCCCGCGGGAGAAATCCTGCGGGGGCTTTTTGTTATAATCCCCTTAAAAATTCTCCCGCATGTTAATTTCCTTTCCATGCCAAACAATAAAGCCTATAATTAAGATCTGCGTCATGCCGCTGGCGAAGCAGAAGGCCTGCCGCAGCTGCCTCAGCTCGCCCGTCGGCAGCCAGGCGGGATTCTTGTTCAGCTCCCGGAGCAGGATCTTGAAATGCTCCCCGTTGACCTTGGCTGCCCTCAGAAAGGGGTCCTGAACGTTTCTGTCGGCGTCGTCGAAGACGTGCGGGTCGCCGTAGAGAGCGATCTTGATCGTCTCCCCGGCGTTTCGGACGGGGGTTTTGACCGTGACCCTGGGCGTCGCGCTCAAATTTCCGCCGTCGGTCTTGTACTCCAGCCAGTAGGTGAACTCCGGCGCGCCGGGCATGACGAAAGGGATATCCAGGCTGTCGTCGGCGCTGAACGATTCCGTGAAAGAGGGCACCCCTGATGAGGAGCCGCTCCCGTCGACGATGACCTGAAGCTTGCCCTCGACGGTCCTTCCTCTCTTGGGGACGAGGTTGATGCTGGCCAGCTCCGGCCGGAGAAAAATGACCCGGGGGCTGCACTCGAAATACTGGTCGTCATAGGGATAAGGATAATCGTCAGCCGGGGCGGAGTGGAGAACGGAGGCGTAATCCGGCTTGCCGGCCCCGAAGAGCCGGCCGTCGCCCAGGCCCAGGAGGACGGCACCCGCGCCGGCGCCCCTGATGAAATGACGTCTCTTCACCGTGCTCTCCCCGGGTGGTTTCGGCTCGGCCCGGACCCCGCTCCCCGCCGAGCGGCCTCGATTCGATTCCGGCTGCGATTCATCGGGGGGGAGTATAGGGAGCGGGGGAAACGGCTGTCAAGACGGATTCCTTGCTCTAGTCCCCTCCGACAAACAGGGCTTGCGGCGACGCGACTGCCTGATCGAAATGGTCGCGGGGTAGGTGGTCGCAGCCCTCATCTAGACGCCGATGGGATGGCGCCGGACAGGACAGCTGCGCGTCGCGTTTTCTTAAGGCTCGTATACCCTTCTGACGAGAGGGATTCGGAATCGGCAATTCACCAGGGCGTTGAAATAGCCCAATTCTTCGGGAATGGCCACATAACGGCCCTCGATATCGAGGACGAAAAATTCGCCGAAGTAAAACTCGATCCCGAATTTCGGCCCGCCGCATACATACGTCTCATTGCTGACGTCCGCCAGCCCCTTGTAGATTCCGGCGCAGCCTCCGACGTATACCTGAAAGAGGAGATTGGGCGCAGCGATGCGCAGGGGAAGGAAAGAGAAGTCGGCCATGACGGGCATATAGAGCATCGTGAATTCGTTATAGCCGCTTCCTCCGTATCCCCACCATGTTCTCTCCAGCTTGCGATAGACGGCGCCTGCGGTGATGCCCGCTCTGAAAAAAGCGGCATCGGCGATGAACTGAAATTCCGGGTACAGGTCGTTCCCCAAACTCATGTAGGCCTCGTTGTTCGAGGCGACCATGGCTCCGACGCCTATCCCGAAGCTCATGCCGACCCTTTGGGTAGATGCTTGAAGCGGAATCACGAGCGAAAGGATCAAAGCCGCGGCCAGAGAGAGAGTCAAAGTCCACTTTTTGGCCATCATGTTAACCTCCCCGAAAGAGATTTAAATAGAAGAGCTGTTAAGAGCCTTCTTGATCTTCTCGCCCCGCCTTTCATGTCAGATTCTATGATATCCAAGTAGGCTGCTAAAGAAGCCTGGAATATGCCAAAATCTGTTCCAAGTTTGCCGTAAATCTCGCCGGTTGTTGGAAACAAATCATGGTAGCCCGGGTATGTATAGTGACCATAGCCCGCAGTAAAATTCAGCTTTCCGAAGGATCTTGAATATTCTAAGAAGAGTAAAATATCCGTGATCTTCCATTGTTCATCTTTAGCGTCGGTTAAATCCATTGATCCAAAGACGGTGGCTGTGGATCCTTTCCAGCTGATCCATCCGTCGCACCCTAATACTGGTTCAGTATTATAGGGCATGCCTCGCCAGACATATTTCCCGTTCACACTTAAATCAAAACCAATAGTTGGCGGAGTTTCCGCATAAAGAAAGCCAGAAAACACAACAAAAACCGCAAAAACAGCCATGGCAAAATATTTTTTTATTTTTCCCCCTTTCATTAAAATATTCAGCAGCTCATTATTTGTCAAGCAGGAATTGCACTGAAAAACCGATTGTATGGTCCCGAACTTCACCAAGCCCTTCAAGCGCGGCGAGCGGAAAAACGTCGTTCCGATCGGTGGCCGCTTTGATCCGAAATTGCAGGCCGTATTGACTGGGTTTTTAAACCGCTTATAATATAAACAAGTCAATGACCCCGCGGCAAGCCGCGGGGCAACCTGCAAAGGCTTTCGTGTTTTTTGGGGAAAAATTTTAAATGCCTTTAAAGGAGGAAATGATGAAGCG
>CAZFTV010000236.1:400-2502 GCA_964521765.1 uncultured Eubacteriales bacterium | reverse complement strand
CGTTTCATGCGGCGCAGGAGGCGCACGCGTCGGTCGCGGGAGGCCATCCGGCGGACGACGCTCCACGTACCGTCGGGGGAGTTATCGTCGGCGACGAGAACCTGGAGGTCGAAGGGCGTCTTGAGAGCCAAGATGTCCCTCGTCAAGAGGGCGATGTTCTCCGCCTCGTTGTAGGTGGGGATCATGACCACCACCCGGGGCTTTTTCGCCGTCCGTTTCATCTCGAGCCGCCCGCGAGAAGCTCTTTGACCGCGGCCAGGACCTCTTCGGGCTTGATGTCGCGCATGCACCGGCCGTCGTCGCAGGCCTGCCGGTAGCAGGGCGCGCAGGAGGCGCCGGAGAACAGCGCAGCGCCCCGGCCGTAGAGGTCGATCTCCCGGGGGCAGGTCGGTCCGAAAAGCGCGACCACCTTCTTTTTCAGAGCGATGGCCAGATGCATGGCCAGAGTGTCGGAGCAGACGACGACGTCCATGCGCTCGAGGAACCCGGAGAATTCGGCAAGGGAATTGTCCGTCCCGGTGTGAAAAACCCTCGCCGGGGAGCGCCTCCGGAGACGGTCGTTGAAGGATTTTTCCCGGGGGCCCCCCAGGAGAAAAATGTTGGCCTTGAGCCTTTGGGCGAGGAGCCGAATGAGCTTGAGATAATGCCCTTCCGGCCATTGCTTGGTCTCGAACTTCGATCCCGCCCCGGTGTTCAGACCCACGGCCGGACGTCCCCTGGGGATCCTGTGACGGCGGAAGAATGCGTCCGCTTTTTTCCTCGCCTCGTCTTTGAGGCAGAAGAAATATTCCTCCCCATGATGCTCCACCCCGGCCGCCTCGGCGGCGATGTCCTGGTAGGTGCGGCTGTTGAGGCGGAATTTGAGCTCGTCGTCCATGCCCAGGCGGTAGGCGTATTCGGCCGCGGCGTTGAAGGGGACGAGGTTTCCCAGGGAGTTGAGGCCGAACCCGTATTTTTCCGCGGCCTCAAGCTTGGAGGCCAAGGCGGTCAACTCCGGCTCCTTGTCCAGGCAGATGACGACGTCGAACCGCTCAACGAGCACGGGCAGCACCGACTCCAGGGAGAAGGGGAGAAGGCGGTCGATAAAGGGGTTGTTCTCAAGCAGCGGCACGCTCTCCGGGTCCGTGAGCCAGGTGAGGAAGGTGTCCGGGTATTTTTGTCTCAAGCCCGGCAGGAGCGGGGTCGTCCGCAGCACGTCGCCCTGGGCCCGGGCCTTGATGAGCAGGACCTTGTGCCGGACCGGAGCATAGCGCGGGCAGTCGTCGCAGGGATAGCCGAAGCGGCAGGGCTTGTCGCCGCGGAAGAAGCGGCAGTCGGGCTTCACCGTCGGGTCGGACATGCGGAATTCCCTCGGAGGCATTTATTTATGCCACAACCGGGGGATAAAAACAATCGGCAAGAAGAATGATCGTCCGGATCAGGGTCAGGCGTGTTCTTTTTTGGAGTGCGGCGGCATGACGCCGCTTTGGATTGCGGCGACGCGTCGCCGCCCCCTGGAATGAGACGTTGTCAAGCAGGCCGGAAGGAAGGGCCTCAGCGCCTCCGCGGTTCTTCACGCCGCGAATCTCCGGGTTTCTCGGGACCGGCCGAGCGATTCGCCCCCTTCGGGTGCTGTGCGCGGCCGGCCGGCGAAGAGAATGCCGGAATTCCCTCGAAACCCGTCGCTTCGCGGCTAAACCGCTCATGGCGCCTCGACCCTTCCTCCCGGCCTGGACCAGAATCGTGCGGTGTTCTTTTTTGGAGTGCGGCGGCATGACGCCGCTTTGGATTACGGCGACGCGTCGCCGCTGTGTGGAATGCGGCTTAAGTGAACAGGCCGGAAGGAAGGGCCTCAGCGCCTCCGCGGCATATTCGCTTCCTGGTTGAAGATGGCTTCAGACTTTCCGGCAGACGTAGAGGATATGAGGATGGATCTGGCGGCGGTCGAGGAGGACGGTCTGGACGCTGAAGCCCAGGGAACGTAGCAGCGTTTCGAATTCGCGGCGGGGCCGAAAGAAGAATCTTTTGCCCAGGGTGAATCCGACCACGCGGACCGAGACCGTCTCCTGAAAATAGTTCCAGGCGTATTTCCAGCGTGGCCGGGTGTCCATCTCCTTGACGAC
>CAZFTV010000236.1:0-373 GCA_964521765.1 uncultured Eubacteriales bacterium | reverse complement strand
GGGAGCGCTCGGGCGCATTTGCGGAGCACGGTCTCCTGGTTCGGTCGGGAAATGAGATACAGGACGTCGATCAGAGTGAAAACTTTGGCCCGGGGGTAATCCATCCGGACGATATCGGCCTTGCGGAATTCCGCTCTCTCCCAGCGGTTGTCCCGCTTGAGGCGCTCGGCCAGCCGGAGCTTGGCCGGGTCGAGGTCGTAGCCCGTCACCCGGCGGGCATCGGAACCCAGGAGGAGAAGCGAGGCGAACAGGCCGTTCCCGCAGCCCAGGTCGACGACGTGCCCGCCGGTGGGGACGTAAGGCTCGACCTTAAGCAGGGGGCAGATTGCGAGCTTTGCTCGCAGATAAGCCCGGACCGCATAGCCGGCGCGCC
>CAZFTV010000235.1:0-2508 GCA_964521765.1 uncultured Eubacteriales bacterium | reverse complement strand
GCCCGCGGCGAGCGCCGAGCCCCGGGCGATGACCGTCGGGTCGATCGACGATCCATCGACCAGCGTGATCCACGGAAACATCGGATGCGTCTCGAGCGCCGTCCGATTCGCCCGCCACACGACGCCCGACCCCAACAACATTCTGCCCGAGGACCCGGCCGTGACGCAGGTCGAGGGGCTCTACGACCCGGCCCTGCCCGGCGTCAAGATCGAGGATGGGATCCTGTTGGCCAAGGCCGTAGAGGAAAAAGCCCTGGCTCATTCCGGCATCACCAAGAGCGCCGGCGCATCCTTCAAGCGGAGCGATGAGGAGACCGTCCTGGCCAATTCCCACGGGCTGGCCAAGAGCTACAGGGAGTCGGGTTTCGGGTACGGCGTGTCGGTCGTGGCTGAAAAAGGAGAGCAAAAATCACCCGGCGGGGAATCCTGTCAACGGCGGTTTGTCGCCGACCTGAAAAAACCAGACGAAGTGGCGGCCAAGGCGGCCCGGGACGCGCTCGAGATGCTCGACCCGAGGATGGTCAGGACCCAGCGCGCCGCTGTCATCTTTCACCCGGACGTGGGCGCGACGCTGCTTAGCGGGATCATTTCGGCGGTGAACGGCGAGCGGGTCCTCCAGGGGGCAAGCTTCCTGGCCCGGAGCCTCGGGCAGAAGATCGGAACCGACCTTCTGACGGTCATCGACGACGGCACCCGGCCCAAGGGCCTGGGCAGCCAGCCCTTCGACGGGGAGGGCGTGCCGACCCGGAGACAGGCCGTGGTCGAAAAGGGAGTGCTCAAGACGTTCCTCCACAACTCCAGCACGGCTAAAAGGGCGGGAGTGAAAAGCACGGGGAACGCCCAGAGGAACGGGTTCACCAGTCTGCCCGTCATCGGGGTTTATAATGTCTTCCTGGCCGCCGGGACGACCCCGGCCGAGGAGATCATTCGCTCCACGCCGCGCGGCCTTCGGCTCAAGGAGATCACGGGCTACGGCATCAACCCCGTGACCGGGCATTTCAGCGGGGGAGCCTCGGGGCTTTGGATCGAGGAGGGCAAGGTCGTTTTCCCGGTCAAAGGCCTGACCGTGGCCGGAACGGCCGAGGAGATTTTCAACGGCCTGGACCTCCTGGGCAACGACCTTGACATGGATCAAACGTTCGCCGCGCCCACCTTCCGCATCGCTTCGCTTCAAATCGGCGGGGAATAATTGAAATTCATTGCCGACGTGATGCCGGCGAATTTTGCCTCGCAAGAAATCAGCAAAATTTAAGCGGGGAAAAAAGCCAAGAACCCGCGTCAGCAGGTTCTTGGCTTGGAAAGTGACGAGTTTATTCTGCTTGGTTCAAGCCGGAACGGACTCTCCCGTTCCGGGCGGCTTACTTGCTCAGGGCCTTCTTGATGACGCCGACTTCACGATCAACGGCAGCATCCTCATCAAGCGCATCCGGATGGTCGTTGACGAAGAATGCGCGAACCTGGAGACACGCCTCGTGCCTGAGGCGGTCTGTGGTTGTCGGCGAAAAATCGGGGACAGAGATGTCCCGGCCGAATGGGATTCCGTTTTCTCGTTTGACAAGGGTTTCAAGCGGGCTTATGTTAGGCCCATGGAAAAGAGGGCCTGAGCATGCTTTCCAGAATGCCCACCATAAAGAAGGAGATCCCATGATTCATTCAATTTTGCGGGCGGCGGGCCTAGGAGCTCTGTCCCTGTTGATCGCACTTCCGGCTTCGGCGGGAGCGCAGGACTATGATGGGCCGATGGGAACGGGGGTCGGGCTCGCGGCGGGGTATGCCAAACCGTCCGACAGCCTCTACTCGGGGGGCGTTTCCGGCGGCCTGGTTTTTTCGATCGGCCTCTGGAAATACCTGGCCCTCGAGATTCAGGGAGGATACTTCGGGTCCGGCGTCCAGGGTTCGAATGAAGGGTTGAGCAAAGGAAAACTGACCGTCATTCCCATCCAGCTGAGCCTCCAGGGCCGGTACCCCGTCAACGAAGGACGGCTCATGCCCTATCTCGAGCTGGGCGGCGGGTACTATCTCAATTCCTTTGCCGTGGACTCGGACCTGGTTGACGACTGGGAGCGGGTGGGTTTTGCTCTGGAGGAAAAGGTCGAGGGCGCATTCGGTTTCCATTTCGGCGCGGGGCTTGATTTCTTTCTGAGCCGGAACTTCTCGCTGGGGCTCGGGTTCAAATACTGCCTGGTCCGGATGAACGGAAGCTGGAGCCTGACCGATAACGCCGGCTCGACCGAGGTGACCGGGGACCTTGAGGACCTCAAGCTCAGCCCCTTGACGATAGCCCTGCGTCTCAGGTTTGTCTTTAAATAGGAATGAGGAGAGATGAGATGAAACGCAATCCCGGCAAAAAAATCATCGGTATGCTGGCCGTTCTCCTGGCCGCGGCCGTCCTGGTCCTTGTTCCGGGGAGGGCCGTTGTCCGGCAGGATCCCCCGCCCCCTTCGGACGCCCCCCCGCTTCCCTTTCCGGTTGAAAATAGAGTTACTATTGATACTCATTTTCAAGTGC
>CAZFTV010000234.1:0-2570 GCA_964521765.1 uncultured Eubacteriales bacterium | reverse complement strand
AGCCACCGCCGAAATCGGACAAAAAACCGTGGAGGCCATGGTCGAGAAGGCGGTCCGATTCATAAACGCCTGGAGGGAAGCGGAAAAATAACTCGCCGGGGCGTCGGCGGTCAAAGCAGCTGGAGCAGCAGGACCTTTCCGATCTCCCGGGAATGCTCGTCAAGGGTGAATACGGCACAGTCGTTCTCCTCGGCGATCGCGGCGATGTAGCAATCGATGAGGTTCTTCTTGACTTTCAAGGTGTGCGGTATTATCATTCAAATATAATTAACATATATGCTAATTAATTAGGAATTATCTATGGACAATAAATCTGCGGAAGACCTCTCTCTCCGACTGGGTATCGCCGTCGAGCAGATCGCTAGGGAAGAGTTCGAGCTCGCGGTCCTGAAATCGCTATGCGAATCGCGCATCGGGGATTCCCTGGTCTTCAAGGGCGGGACGGCTCTGAGGCTGGCCTATGGTTCGGCCCGATTCTCAGACGACCTGGATTTTTCCGGAGTTAGCCCCATCCCGGAGGAGGATTTCCGGAAGGCATGCCGGGCCGCCGCCCGCAATGTTCCGGAAGCCGCTTTGGTCGAGGCCCTAGCCAAGCATTACACTCTGTTCGCGCTCCTTCAATTCCATGTTCCTTATGTCAGCCGGCCCTTCTCCATGAAGATCGAGGTCTCGGTCCGGGACGAGGTTTGGGAACAGGGCCGGGACCATGAGCTGAAGCTCCTCTCGAGTGAGGTCACCAACGTAACGGCCCTGGCACGGGTGGCGACTCTTGAGCGCATGGAAAAAGACAAACAAAAAGCCTTCGAAGAGAGGCGACAGCCACGCGACCTTTACGACCTCTGGTTCATCTCCCAAAAGCTGGGCCGCGACTTCAAGCCGGACTTGAAGGACATCCCGCCGGCCGCCATGAGGCGCGAACTGAGGAAGTATCTCCCGCGCGGCCAGTGGAGGCTCGTCGACGAATGGACCGCATAAAACCCCGCGATATCCAGCTCGTGCAGCGTCTCGGCCGGTTTGAAAAGCCGTACTGGTCGGTGGCCGACCTGCAGAAAGTCCTGAGCTATAAAAACCGACGGACGCTGCTCGTCGCCCTCCACCGCCTCGTCCGGCAAGGGGTCTTGATCCGGATGCGGCGGGGGATCTACCGGGTTTCGCTCCGTTCGGCCGACCCGGCCGTCATGGCGAATCTCCTCTATCGACCCTCTTATCTTTCGTTCGAATCGGCCCTGGCGCGTCACGGGATCCTGAGCCAGATCCCTTACACCGTCACACTGGCCACGACGCGCCGGTCAAAGAAAGCGACCCTGGACGGTACGGCCGTGGAATACCGCATGTTGCGCGCGGACCTCTTCTTCGGGCATAGGATCGTAAAAGGTCTCGACGTAGCCGAGCCCGAAAAAGCCTTGCTCGACGCCCTGTATCTCATGAAACGGGGCCGCCTGAGCCTGCCGTTGGAAGAGCTCGACCTGTCGGGACTGTCCGCCGGGAAGCTGAAGTCGTACGCGGCGCGATTTCCCGGTTACGTCCGGTCCGTCCTGGCGGCGCTTCAGGGCGCTCGGCTCCAAATTTAGTTTTCGATCTTCTGCCCCAAGGTCAACATCCGGGACGTCGGCTCATTGCTATGTGAGCCGAAGAGATATTTTGCGTTCCTGCTTGTGAGCGTAAATTCATTGGCTGCGAACGCCCTGTTCCAGCTCAGCACGAGGAAGCCATCCTTGACTTCCCATTTGTGGTCGGCATCAAAGCGATAATGGTCGCTCGGCGAGAGACCGGGCTTGTCGAATATCCGGGGCGATTGGGCATAACCGATCCTTCCGTCCCTGCGCGGAAGAATATAATCATAAGGAATGGAACAATGCCGAAGGGAAAGATCGCATTCCCGGTCCTCAAAAAAGGCCTTGTCGGGGAGATTGGATGGATCGACTTCTCCCGCATCCGGCAGCTCATCCAATCTTATCCTGAATTGCAGCCATTCCGGTTTTCCAGGCCCTAGGATAAAAGAGCGAGGAGCCTGAAATGTTTGCCTGTCCTTGAATGAGCGCGTTTACAAGCTGACCGGATATTCCACCCATTGGGCCGTGTTCCACGGCTCCGTTGCGCCGAATTGCACGATGAACACTCGAATGATATAGGACGTATCCGCCTTGATGTCAAAAAACTCCTTCTCTGTTTCAGCGACAGTGACCGATATTTCCGTCCGGCCTGAATGATGAGAGCTTTTTACGATAAAATTCACCCTGACACCCCGAATACCGGCTCCCTCCCATCTGTATTCCGTGATCGGATATCCATCTTTCGTAAATATCGCGTCAGGCTGGCCGTAGGCATTATGATGGGTTGAAAGCGCTGAAGTATCAATCGGAAATCGCTCCAATTATGAAATTGTTGACAGATATTTAGTTTCTCAAATTCGCCGGAGACTATGAGAAGAAAGGTAATTCGGGTAATTGAATGTCTGTCACCGAATTAAAGAATTAAAAGGCGCCTGGGGCGCGATGAGGGCCATCGCGCCCCAGGCGCGTGAGAATCAGTGTCGGCTGCAGCGCCTTAGTCAGAGGCTGCGGCCACGC
>CAZFTV010000233.1:0-2571 GCA_964521765.1 uncultured Eubacteriales bacterium | reverse complement strand
TGTGCGTCTTTTGAGATGGGTACAATGCCAAGGAACTTACGAGACGCACAACTAGTATAGAGCAGGATGAGGCTGTCCGCCACTCTTGGAGTTGCTTCATTCGCGCGGCCGAGATAATATCAATAAGCCCAAGAGGAGTTTCCCGATGAGAAAGAACACATTCGTCGTCTTCATCCTTTTTTCTGTCGCTAGTCTTTGTTTTTTCTCCGATTCCGTTTCAGCTTCGGAACAGGACGCCGCGGCCGCTTTGATCGAGCGGCTCATCGAGAAAGAAAATCCGGACAATACCGGGGCGGCCTATCTCCGCAAGCTCACTCCGCATCTTTTTGATTATCTCCGCCACGGCTTCCCGGGTGAAGCGCTGGCGCCGCTCTATCAGGCCGGGTCGCTGGCTGAATTGCGGACCCTCCTCACCAAGCAGGTGGGGCCTGAAGTTTTGGATTTCGGGTCCAGGATGTTCGATTTTTTCGAGGCGCAGGCTGATCAAATGAAGCCCGTCGCCCTGAATTCCTGGAGGGCGGCGGTCTCGGACCGCTTTGTGTTCTTCTACCGGCCCGGCAGCCGGGCGGAGGAAGACGCGGATTTCATCTCGGCCTCCTCCGAGGAAACCCTGTCGGCCATCATCTCCAGCCTGGACATCGAGAGCGAGGCCGGCCGGAATACCCGGCTGCTCCACGTCTCGCGGCCGGATGATATGGCGGCGGCGGACCTTCTCTCCACGGGGCGAATTTGCGTTTATCTTCACCCCGGCCGCGCTTCGGCGGCGGATCAGCTCAAAAAATCCATGGGCCGAATGACGTTTGGGGCAACCGTCTTGTCCGAGGGAGAGGACAAGGGAGCCGGGCGTCTGACGGCCCGCATCGACGTTGTTTACCTCAACGCCTTTTCCCTGGCCGTTCTTCACCATGAGATCGCCCATGCCGCCCTTTTTCTGGGGAGCTTCGACGCGGCCCCTCTTCAGGCCAAGGCTCTCCGCGGCGAGGCGGACCTGAGAAAGGCTTTTTTCGCCGGATACAAGCCCATCCCGCCCTTCCTCCAGGAGGGGATCGGGGACTACATCTTTTATTATCGGGTTCTCTACCCCCGCTGGCCGCTCCTTGCTCCTCCCGCGGAGATCGTACGCGGCCTTCTCGCCTCCCGGGAATTCATCCCCCTGAAGCGTCTCCTCAAGGAAGGGGCCGCCTTCCGGTCGCAGCGCCGCAAGGCCTACTCCCTGGAGGCGGCCACCGTGGTTGATTTCCTGCTCCGGACCCATGGGCCGGCGAAGCTCAAGGCCTGGTTCAGTTCGCCCGAGAAAGACGGCGCCCGGTCTTTCGAGAGAGCATTCGGCTATTCCGTAGAGGAGCTTGAGTCGCGATGGAAGGCTTCGCTTCTCGGGGAGGGGGAGAGATGAAACGCAGACTTCTGGCCGGGCTGGCTCTGGCCCTCATGTCGTTCGGGCCAGTCGCCCTGGCGCTGGACGGACTCGTGCCGCGCTTCGACCTCGCGCCGTGCGATATCGCTCTCCGCCGCGAGGCGCGGCCGGACACGTATTTCGACAAGGCCGGCCGCAAGTTCGCCGTTCTGGGCACGGAGAGCGGGACGTTCGAGGCCTGGGCTTACCCCCTGAAGCTTGTGAGGAATTTCGAGTTTTCCTTCCTGATTCAGACAAGCACAACACCGCTTCGCGGCCGCGACCTCGTGCGCTCGATCACCGTGACGCCCGCGGCCACGACCCTGACCTACGTCCATCAATCGTTCACGGTGCGGGCCGTGTTCCTGACCGCCATTGATCAGCCGGGGGCCGTCATTCTCCTGGCCGTGGATTCGCTCGAGCCCCTGACCGTCGTCTGCGGCTTCCTGCCCGTGCTCGAGCCCATGTGGCCGGCCGGGCTCGGGGGACAGTACGCCGCCTGGAACGACGAGCTCAAGGCCTACCTCCTCTCCGAGCCGACGCGTAAAAACCATGCTTTCGTCGGCTCGCCCTCGGCCCGGGGCGTCTCCTATACGCCGGCCCACATGTTGTCGGACACTCCCCACGAGTTCCAGATTGTCATCGCCGACCCCAAGGAGGTCGAGGATCGCTACATCCCCGTGGTCCTGGCCGGCGGCAGGGGCGACAGGGAAGCGGTCAAGAAAATTTATCAGACCCTTGCAGCCGAGCCGGAAACAGTCTGCCGCCGGGTTGAAGCTCACTACCGCGAGCTTCGGGCTTCGACGTTGAAGATCCGCACCCCCGACCCTGAGATCAACCTCGCCTGGGAGTGGGCCAAGTCGGCCTATGACAACCTCATCGTGGACAACCCCGACCTCGGCCGGGGCATGGTGGCCGGCCTGGGCCTGTCCGGGACTTCCGGGAGGCCTGGATTCGGCTGGTTTTTCGGCGGGGACGCTTACCTGAACTCATTCAGCCTTCTGGGCCTGGGCTTGTTTGAGACCGTGCGGGACATCCTGGCTTTCACCCGGCGCTGGCAGCGCGCCGACGGGAAAATGGCTCATGAGCTCTCCCAGTCCGCGGGCCTCATCCGCTGGTTCGAGGATTATCCTTACGCCTACATTCACGCCGACACCCCGCCCCTTTACATCGCCTCC
>CAZFTV010000232.1:1263-2572 GCA_964521765.1 uncultured Eubacteriales bacterium | reverse complement strand
TGTGGGCCATGGTCGTGGTCAGCAGGGCGCTCAGGCCGACGGCGCGCGGACGGTGTTCGGCGACGGCCGCGAGGAATTTTTCGGCCGGGACGTCCACGCCCAGGTCCACGACCTCCCATCCGGCGCCCTGGAGGAAGAGGCTTACGACCTTCTTTCCGATGTCGTGGATGTCTCCGGTCACCGTGCCCATGACGACCTTGCCCTTATGCCTGACGCGGCCGCTCAGGAAATGGGGCTTGAGGTGCTCCAGGGCGGCGGTCATGGCCCGGGCCGACATCAGGACGTCGGGCAGGAAAAACTCGCCGTCCCGGAACAACCGGCCCACGCGTTCCATGCCGGCAACGAGCCCTCGCCTCATGACCTCCTCGGGCGCGGCTCCCGCTTCGAGGGCGCGGCGTGCGAGCTCGTCGGCGCCCTCCTCCCCGGCCAAGTCCGGCGGGTAGGGAGAGGGGGCGTCGGCTTTGCCTCTCTCGATGCACAGAGCGATCCGGCCCAGCAACGCAGCGTCTCTTTCGGCCATGCGTGTATTTTCATACATGAAGGAGACGCGCGCAAGGCCGCGAGCCGGACGCCTCACCTCTCCCCCAATCTGCGGCCGCGTCTCGGGGGTCCGGCGGCGCGCCGATATGCCGATATCTGTTAAAATAACGGAGGAGGCTGCTTGTACGGATAATGGACATCGTTCTGGCTTCTCGCTCGCCCCGACGCCGGGAGCTCATGGCCCGCGTCGCGCCGGAGTTCGAGGTTTGCGCCGCGGACGTGGACGAATCCTCGATCGGAGATAACGATCCCGTCCTTTTCGCCGTGAACGCGGCTGTTCTCAAGGCGCGCGCCGCGGCCGATTCCCGCCCCGAAGCGCTGGTCATCGGCGCGGACACCGTGGTAGCCGTCGCCGGCCGCATCCTGGGCAAGCCGCGCGACCGGGAGGAGGCGCGCGCCATGCTGGGCCTGCTCTCCGGCCGGAAGCACCGGGTCGTCTCCGGCGTGGCGCTCTATAAAAAAGATGAGGACAAGCTCCTCACCGGCTACGAGATCAGCCACGTGACCTTCCGACGGTTGACGGAGGAGATGATCGAAGAATACCTCGACCGGAACGACTACGTCGACAAAGCAGGCTCCTACGCCGTCCAGGACGTGGGCAACGCGTTCGTGGCCTCCCTGGCCGGGGATTACGACAACGTCGTCGGCTTCCCGGTGAAGAGGGTCCGCCGCCTGCTCGAGCGGTTCCGGGCGCCCGACGTCGAGGCCTTGGTCGAGGACGTAGCCCTGCCCAACGACTGGGGCGTGGCCAGGGCCGGGGGCCGCATCC
>CAZFTV010000232.1:0-1209 GCA_964521765.1 uncultured Eubacteriales bacterium | reverse complement strand
GGCTCCGCCTCCGGGTGATCAAGGACATGAGCCGCTACGGCTACGCCGAGACGGTCAAGGTTCTCGAACCCTCGTCCCATCGCGCGGAGCCCGAGTGCCCCCATTTCGGGGAATGCGGCGGCTGTATGCTCCAGAACCTCCTTTATGAGAAACAGCTTGAGATCAAGGAGCGATATCTCTATGAGACGCTGAAAAGAATCGGCGGGATTGCGCCGGAGGAGGATGTCCGGTCGGCCATCGCACCTTCTCCCGAGCTTTATCATTACCGGAACAAGATGGAATTCTCGTTCGGTTTCGAGGAGGGGAAGGCTATCCTCGGCCTCCGGGAGCGAAGCTCGCCCTTCGGCCCGAAGCGCTGGCGGACGACGCCGCTCGAACGGTGCGCAATCTTCAGCCCCGCGGCCGCGGCGCTCTTCCCCGTGTTCCTCGAATTCGCCCGGGAAGGCGGTTTTTCGGTCTTCGAACGCAGGACGGGCCGGGGGTTCCTACGGAACGCCGTCCTCAGGGAGGGGAAACGGACCGGCGAAGTCATGGCCGTCCTGGTCACGACGGGGGAGGGGGAACCCGATCTGTCCGATTTCGCCCGGCGGGCGACGGCCGTCTTTCCGCGGCTGAGGAGCGTTTACTGGGGAGTGAACAACGCGCCTTCGGATGTTGTCCAGTACGAGGAACTCACCCTTTTGGCCGGGGAGGCGTTCATCGAGGAGAAGATCGAGGACCTGACCTTCAGGGTCTATCCGCAGACTTTCTTCCAGCCCAACCCGGCCGCGGCCGAAGCGCTTTACAAACGGATTGTCATGGAGACCGGGATTTCTCCCGCCCACCGCGTGCTGGGCCTGTACTGCGGCGCGGGGACGATGGAAATTTTCCTCTCGCGCCGAGCGGGCGAAGTCACGGGCCTGGATTCCGTTGCGGCCAATATCGCCGCCGCTGAGGAGAACAGGGCCTTGAACGGCGCTCAAAACAGCCGGTTTCTGGAGGGAACCGTGGAGAAGCTGCTGGCCAATCCGCCGGATGCCCCGCCCGACATTCTCGTCCTCGACCCGCCGCGCTCAGGGCTTTCGGACAAGGCCATGCGCCGCGTGCTTGCGCTCGGAGCGCCCGCGGTCGTCTACGTCTCCTGCGGGCCGTCCACCCTGGCCCGCGACCTCAAGATCCTCGTCGAGAACGGCTACCGCCTCGAGCGCGTCGCACCATACGATTTCTTCC
>CAZFTV010000231.1:0-2614 GCA_964521765.1 uncultured Eubacteriales bacterium | reverse complement strand
CCGTTAGCTCAGTGGTAGAGCACCGCCCTTTTAAGGCGGGTGTCGCTGGTTCGAGCCCAGCACGGCTCACCATCATCAGCCCCTGTCGTCTAGCCAGGTCAAGGACATCGCCCTTTCAAGGCGGTAACACGGGTTCAAATCCCGTCGGGGGCGCCATTCCTTATGCTTCTTACCTCTTTATCTTAATAGCTCTCTTCCGTTCTTTAAGGCCGGCCCCACATCCACGCTAAACGGAAGAGAGCTTATCAATAAACAATCTCCACGGACTTGATCTCCGAAGGGCTGAACTCCAGGTTGAGATCCGTTCCCTCAAGCGGAAGCCGCTTCAGGCGATTTTCCATGAGGTCGAGGACATAGACTTCCCCGGGCGCCCGGTGGAATCGCAGACGGGCTCTGGCGGCGGTCCCCTCGGCCTCATAAAGACGGAGGACGAGGCTGTCCCGGTCCTCGGTTTTTTTCACCGCAGCGAGGACGATATTGGACGGCTCGGCGCCGAAGAAGGAAAATGAGGTTGGCAGGTCGCCGCCGCGGCGGTCCAGGAGCCGGGCGAGGAGGGGCGTGTTGAACTCGTGGCCGCGGCGGACGGTGTCGGCCTCGCGCCAGGTCCCGGCGTGGGGATAGAGGGCATAGGAGAATTCGTGGCGGCCCCTGTCGGCCATGGGGTCGGGATCGAGCGGCGAGCGGAGCAGGGTCAGGCGCATGACGCGGCCCTCGATGTCGTGGCCGTATTTGGATTCGTTGAGCAGGCTCACGCCGTATGCGCCGTCCGACAGGTCGGCCCAGCGGAGGGCGGGAACCTCGAAACGGGCGCGCTCCCAGTCCGTGTCGCGCGATGTTGGCCGGGCGACGAAAGCGTAGGGAATTTCGTAGAACGCCTCCCGGCTCGAGACGGCGACGGGGAAAGCGGCCTTAAGCAGGACGTGGTCTTCCCACCAGTCGGCTTTCATGCAGATGTCGACCCGCGGCACGCCGGCGGTGAGGATGATCTCCTGGCTGAAAAATGAGGAAGGATAATCGGACGCGGGTTCGCGCCGGGCTTTGGACAATCCGAGGAAGTCCTTGTCCACGACGATCGAGGCCTGGACCGGGCCTTGCCGGCCGATTCTCACGCGGCGCGCCTCGTCCAGAGCCCATTCCCGGCCCGTGTACTTGATGTTCCAGGCGTCCCAGTAATCGGGGATGTCTTCCAGGAGTTGGAGACGGTTGGCTTCCGCGCCGGCGGCGAGCACTTCCCGGCGGTTGAGCTTGTCGTAGAGTCGGCGGATGTTTCCGCTCTCCGGGTTGATCTCGACGAGAAGATATTCATTCTCCAGGGTTGTGCCCCCGGCCTTGAGCGGTCCGTCCTCGGCGGCGCCGGCCGCGGAGCGGCTCCCGGCCGCCCGCAGCCAGTACACCCGGTAGCCGACTGAGGGAACGCGGCGGGCCAGGAAAGAGACTTCCCGGCCGCCGGCCGCCGGTTGGCTGGGGATCTCCCCGCCGCTGTCGTCAAAGACTCTAAGCTCCGGCGGGAGGCCGTCGCCGAGAGGAACCGTCACCAGCCCGTCTCTTTCCCAGGCGAGCGTGTTGAAGACCAGGAGCGGCCTGCCTTCCGGGCCCCGGGACGTGTCGATCCGGGAGCCCAGATGCTCGAGGCCGTCGTCCCGGACCCGAGAGGCCAGGCCTTGCACTTCGAGATAGGACTCCTTGGCGTCGCGGTAAACGGCGTTGATGCTCGACCCGGGCAGAATGTCATGGAACTGGTTCATGAGCACCCTCTCCCAGGCCTGGTGGAGGTCTGTGTGCCTGGTGGCGCCGCCCAGCAGCCCGGCCAGGGACGACAACTTCTCCGCGTCGGCCAGGAGGACCTCGGACTTGCGGTTGAAGCGCTTGGTTTCCGCCTGAGTGGTGAACGTCCCCTGGTGGTATTCCAGGTACAGCTCGTCCCTCCAGACCGGGAGCGAATCCAGAACGGATTTGGGAAAGAGGCTGAGGAAGCCTTGAAACGTCGTCTGTTCGAGCCGGGGGAAGATTCTCTGCTCGTTGAACGCCCTCGCCCGGTCCAGCATCTCCCGGTTCGGTCCGCCGCCGTGGTCGCCCAGCCCGTAGAGAATGAGCGGCGTGCGCAGGCCGGTGTTTCTCTCAAAAAGGCGCACGCCCTGCAGCACATCCTCGGGCCGCAGCTCTCCCACGTAGCCCGTGGGGGGAAAGTAGGTGAGCAGGCGCGTGCCGTCCGCCCCCTCCCACCAGAAAAAATGGTAGGGGAAAACATTCGTGTTGTTCCAGGAGATCTTCTGCGTGACGAAGGCCTCGAGGCCCGCCCGGCGGAAGATCTGGGGCATGTTCCAGTTGTAGCCGAACGAGTCGGGGTTCCAGCCCACCTTGACGTCGACCCCGAACTTCTCGAGGAAGTACCGTTTGCCGTAGAGGAGCTGGCGGACGAACGATTCGCCGTCGATCAGGTTGCAGTCCGGCTCGGCCCACATGCCGCCCACGATCTCCCACCGGCCTTTCTTCACCATGCGGCGGATGCGCTCGAAAAGCTCCGGATAGCGTTCTTCCATCCATTTATAAGCCTGGGCCTGGCTCTGGAGATAGACGACTTCGGGGTACTCCTCCATGTTGTCCAGGATGGAGG
>CAZFTV010000230.1:0-2711 GCA_964521765.1 uncultured Eubacteriales bacterium | reverse complement strand
ACGGGCGAACATCGCAGCGTC
The DNA here is from genome assembly GCA_964521765.1 of uncultured Eubacteriales bacterium. Taxonomy (GTDB): domain Bacteria; phylum Acidobacteriota; class Aminicenantia; order Aminicenantales; family JAFGAV01; genus JAFGAV01. The sequence goes on along the minus strand of CAZFTV010000230.1, from coordinate 2,690 downwards.
CTTCGAGCGTTGGGTGGAGTAGAATGGGCCAGGAGGGAGACCATGTCAGTGGGGGTCCGCACCCGGCGATTCTCGGTCGACGAGTACCGGAGGATGGTCCACGCGGGGATCCTGAAGGAGGATGACCGCGTCGAGCTCATCGAGGGCGATGTCCGCGACATCGAGACCTGCCGCCGCGCGGTCCGGGGCGCGGACTATGTCCTTCACCAGGCCGCGTTGCCCTCGGTCCCCCGCTCGCTGCGGGATCCCGTCCTGACGAACGATATCAACGTCGGCGGCACGCTGAATATGCTGGCCGCTTCCCGTGAGACGGGTGTGAAGCGGTTCGTCTTCGCCTCCTCCTCCTCGGTGTACGGCGACGACGAGCGTCTGCCCAAGCGCGAGGGCGCCGAGGGGACGCCCCTGTCGCCCTACGCCGTCACCAAGGCGGCCGGGGAGAAGTATTGCCAGGTTTTCAACAGGACCATGGGCCTGCCCACGGTCTGCCTCCGGTACTTCAATATCTTCGGGCCGCGCCAGGACCCCTCCTCCCAGTATGCGGCCGTCGTCCCCCTCTTCATCTCCAGCGCTCTGAGGGGCGCCCCGCCGACCCTCTTCGGCGACGGAAGCCAGTCGCGGGATTTCACCTTTGTCTCGAACGTCGTTCAGGCCAACCTCCTTGCCTGCCGCGCCAGCGAAGCGCCGGGCCGGGTGATCAATATCGCCTGCGGCAGCCGGACGACGGTTAAGGACCTCGCCGCGCATATCCGGGACATTCTCGGCAGCCGGACGGAGCCTGTCCATGACAGGCCCAGGCCCGGGGACGTCCTCCATTCCTGGGCCGACTTGAGCGCGGCGGAGAGCGTGTTGGGCTACCGGCCCGAGGTGGGGCTCCGAGAGGGATTGGAGCGGACCGTTTGATGGTTCAAGGAGAATCAGCCGCGATGAACACACTGGTCAAGAAACTCGAGAAACGCATTAAGGACAGGACGGCCCGGGTGGGCGTCATCGGCCTGGGGTATGTCGGCCTGCCCCTGGTTAAGGCCTTTCTCCAGGCCGGTTTCCGCGTCACCGGATTCGACATCGACCGGAAGAAAATCGACATGCTCAGGCGAGGCCGGAGCTACATCCGCCACATCTCCGCCCTCGAGCTCAAGAAGCATCTCTCCCGCCGGGCTTTCTTCGCCACCGATGATTTCCGGAAGCTGAAGGACGTGGAGGCCGTCGTCATCTGCGTGCCCACGCCGCTCGACAGCCACCGCAACCCGGACCTGTCGTTCGTCCTCGAGACGACGCGGGTCATCGCCCGCAACCTGGTCCGGGGGCAGCTCATCGTCCTGGAGAGCACGACCTACCCCGGCACGACGGACGAGGAAATGCGGCCCGTCCTGGAGAAAAGCGGGCTCAAGGTCGGCCGGGACTTCTTCCTGGCCTTTTCTCCCGAACGGGAGGACCCGGGCAACAAGCAGTTTCAGACCGAGCGCATCCCCAAGGTCGTGGGCGGCGTCACCCGGGAGTGCCTGAGAACGGCAAAGGCCCTGTATGACCAGGTCGTGCTCCGGACCGTGCCCGTCTCCTCCACCCGGGTGGCCGAAGCTTCCAAGCTCCTGGAGAACATCTTCCGCGCCGTCAACATCGCCCTGGTCAACGAGCTGAAGATGATCTTCGACCGCATGGGGATCGACATCTGGGAGGTCATCAAGGCCTCCTCGACCAAGCCCTTCGGCTTCATGCCCTTTCACCCCGGTCCCGGCCTGGGCGGCCACTGCATCCCCATCGACCCCTTCTATCTGACCTGGAAAGCCCGCGAGGTGGACTTCTCCACCCGCCTCATCGAGCTGGCCGGAGAGATCAACACCCTCATGCCTTATTATGTCGTCCAGAGGACCATGGACGCCCTCGGCCGCGCGGGCAAGAGCCTGGCCGGGTCGCGGGTTCTGGTGCTGGGCATCGCCTATAAGAAAGACATAGACGACCAGAGGGAATCCCCCTCGCTCAAGATCATCAGCATCCTCCGGAAGGCGGGCGCGCGGGTGGACTACAACGACCCCTATGTGCCGCGCTCCTCGGGCCATCGGGAGTATCCGGGCCTCGCCCTCCGGTCCGTGCCCCTGACCGCGGGCAGGCTGAAAAAATACGATGCGGTCATCATCGCCACCGATCATTCCGCCTATCATTACGACTGGCTGGTCAAGAACGCCGCCCTGATCGTGGATACGCGGCACGCCGTCAAAAAGCGCCACCGCCACGTCGTGCCCGCTTGAGGGACAAAGGAGAGCCATGGTGAAAATCGCGGTTTTCGGCACGGGATACGTCGGTTTGGTGACGGCCGTCGGCTTGGCCGAATTCGGCCACCGGGTCGTCGGCGCGGACAAGGTCTCGGAGAAGATCCGGATGATCTCCTCCGGACGGATGCCCATCTTCGAGCCGGGCCTGGACGCGCTCCTGAACAAGAACCTGAAGAGCGGCCGGCTGGAGTTCTCGGACGACCTCGGCCGCGCCATCCGGGAGTCGGATGTCATCTTCGTCTGCGTCGGCACTCCCCCTCACGATGACGGCGGCGCCGACATGAGCCAGATCGAGGAGGTGTCGCGCCTGATCGCCGGAAACCTGAACGGCTACAAGGTGATCGTGGAAAAGAGCACCGTGCCGGTCAAGACCTCGAGCTGGATCAAGCGGACGATTTCACTCTACAGAAAGACGGACACGGC
>CAZFTV010000229.1:754-2747 GCA_964521765.1 uncultured Eubacteriales bacterium | reverse complement strand
CCTCAGGCGCAAGGCCTTCGCCACGACCCACCTCGACTCGGCGCTCATCTATGTCTTCATCCTGGCCGCCACCCTGACGTTCCTCTACTTCGAGGCTTTCGCCATCGCCCATCATCCGGAGACGGCCCGCTGGTCGTTCCTCGGGCAGGGGCTGGAGGGCTGGATCTCGAGCGCCGGTCTGAGCCGGGCGGCCATAGTCGCCCAGTTCAAAGTCTCCTGGTGGGCCCATGTCCTGGCTGTTTTCGCCTTCATCGCCTACGTGCCCCACTCCAAATACTTCCACATGTTCACCGGGCCGGTGAACCTCTTCGCTCGGACCCACGCTCCGGGCGGGGCGATGGAGCCGCTCGATATCGAAAAAGAGGAAATTTTCGGCTCGGAAAAAGCCTCGGACACGACCTCGCCTGCATGGAGTGCGGCCGCTGCCAGGACGCCTGCCCGGCCTTCCGGAGCGAGAAGCCCCTCTCGCCCAAGATGATCATCTTCAACCTGGAGAAGCACCTGCTCGAGCATGACCGAGCGGTCATCGCCCGCAGAAGAGACGACCTTCCCGACCTCATGCCCGGGGTTCACGCCGAGGGCGAAATCTGGACCTGCACGACGTGCGGCGCCTGCCGGCACGTCTGCCCCGTGGAGATCGAGCACATCCCCAAGATCGTCTCCGTGCGCCGGTCCGAGGTGCTGATGAAGAGCCGTTTCCCGGCTGAGCTCAACGCCTTCTTCCGGAACCTGGAGACGAACGGCAACCCCTGGGGCATCGGCTTCGCCAAGCGCGCCGACTGGGCCGAGGGCCTGGACGTCAAGCACATCAAAGACGTTCCCGACGCCGAGGTTCTCCTCTTCGTGGGCTGCGCGGGCGCTTTCGACGAGGAAAACCGGAAGATCGCCCGGGCCATGGCCGCGCTCCTCAACAAGGCCGGAGTCCGTTTCGGCACGTTGGGAGCGGAAGAGAAGTGCTGCGGCGACTCGGCCCGCCGCCTGGGGCAGGAATACCTGTTCCAGACCCTGGCCGCCGAGAACATCTCCCTTTTTCAAAAGTACGGAGTCAGGAACATCCTGGCCATCTGCCCCCACGGGTTCAACACCCTGAAGCACGAATACCCGGCCCTGGCCGGCGTCCTGTCCGCGCTGTCGGACGCGGAGAAAGCGTGCCTCAAGGAAATCCGCGTCGTCCATTACGTCGAACTCCTAGCCAAGCTGCTCGACGAAAAGCGGCTCAGCGTCAAATCCCTGCCCGGAAAGAGCTTCGCCTATCACGACTCCTGCTACCTGGGCCGTCATAACGGCCTGATTAAGCCGCCCCGCCGCATCCTGGCCCGCCTGGCCGGGAAAACGAGGCTGGTCGAGCTTGAGGAGAATAAGGAGCACAGCTTCTGCTGCGGCGCGGGCGGCGGCCTGATGTGGACCGAGGAAATGCTCGGCCGGAGGATCAATCATCTCCGGACCGAGCAGCTCATCCGCTCGGGCGCCGGAGCGGCCGTTGTCTCCTGCCCCTTCTGCCAGACCATGCTCCGAGACGGGCTGAAGGACAAGGGCCGCGAGGACGTCAAGGTCATGGACCTGGCCCAGCTCGCGGCGGAGAACCTGGCGGACTGAGCCGAAACCCGGATTGATCTTCTGTAGCTCGGCTTTTCCCTCGCCCCTCTTCTTTAATTTCTGTCGGATTGACCTTGCGACCCCTCAGGGATATAATAAAATCCGTCATGGATAAAAGGAGATCCGACTTCGAAGAGGCCTTCTTGAAGCTTCAGCATCTCCTTGGGCAACAGAAGGAAATTGTGTTCGCCTACCTCCATGGGTCGTTTCTTAAAAATGAAATATTCGGCGACATCGATATCGCTGTTTTTCTTGGGCCCGCAGAGCTTCACCGCAATGATGATGACCTTGAATACGAGATGGCGCTTTCCCTGAGACTCGAGAGAGAGATGGATTTTCCGGTCGATGTCAAAACTCTCAATCGCGCACCCCTGTGTTTCCGCTATCATGCCTCGGC
>CAZFTV010000229.1:0-724 GCA_964521765.1 uncultured Eubacteriales bacterium | reverse complement strand
GGGCGCTCTTCTCCTGTCTCGAGACGAGTCTGTTCGCGAAGATTTCCTCAACAGGACATGGAGCGAATATTTCGATTACCTTTATCCGGCGCGAATTTATCAGGAGGAACTCATACGTGCCTGATTACAACGTCGACCGGATCAGGCAGATCATGGGCGAGATCAATGCCGCCCTGCATAAGCTGGACGGCTATGCCGCCCTCTCCGAGAATGAATTCCTCTCCAATCCCGAAAAAATCGACGGCGCTAAGTACAACCTGATCGTGGCCATCGAGGGGGCCCTGGATATTTGCCACTCGATAGCCGCCCGGGGAGGCGGCCGCGCCCCGAGGGATCACGCGGACTGTTTCGAGGTACTGGGGGAGCTCAGGTTCCTCGATGAAAGATTTGTCGACCGGCTAAAGAGGATGGCCAGGTTCAGAAACCTCATCGTCCACTTGTATTGGAAAGTCGATGACAAGAAAGTCTTCCGGATTCTGAAGGATGATATTCGGGACATCAGGGAATATCTTCAGGTCATCGGCAAGGCCGTCAGCTGAGTTCTCCGGCTGATGAGTGATGCGCCGGAAGCTTCCCGGCGCGTCCAGAACTATTTCCCTGCCCTAGGCGCTAGGCAAGTATCTCCCTGAACGCGGCCGCGGCCCGCTCGACGTCCGCGTCGTCCACGTCTTTATGGGTGACGAGGCGCACGCCGCCGAAGACGCCCAGCGCCCAGACGCCCCGG
>CAZFTV010000228.1:0-2753 GCA_964521765.1 uncultured Eubacteriales bacterium | reverse complement strand
CACGACTTTTTCCTTGCCCTCGCGGATGATGGTCACCTCGACCTTGGAGCCGGGCATGTTGTCGGCGACCTTGAGGCGCAGGTCTTTCATGTTTTCCACGGCCTGGCCGTTGACGGCCACGATGACGTCATAGGGTTTCAGTCCGGCCTTCTCCGCGGGGCCTTCGGCCTCTATGGAGGAGATGAGGGCGCCCTTTTTGGCCTTCAGGCCCAGCTGCTCCTTGACGCCGTCGTCGATATTCTGGATAACGACGCCCAGCCGGCCGCGCACGACGCGGCCTTTCTCCTTGAGCTGGACCACGACCTTCCTGGCCAGGTTGGAGGGAATGGCGAAGCCGATGCCGATGTTTCCTCCGGTGGGAGTCAGGATGTTGCTGTTGATGCCGATGACCTCGCCCTTCATGTTGACCAGCGGGCCGCCGCTGTTGCCCGGGTTGATGGCGGCGTCGGTCTGGATGAAGTCCTCGAGCTGCGGGACGTTCCCGCCCACGCCCAGCTGCCGCCCTTTGGCGCTGATGATGCCGGCGGTCACGGTGTGGTCCATCCCCAGCGGGTTGCCGATGGCCAGGACCCATTCGCCGACCCGGACCTTGGCTGAATCGCCCATTTCAGCGAAGGGGAAATTCTTGCCCTCGACCTTGAGGAGAGCCAGGTCGGTCCGGGGGTCGGTGCCTTTCACCTTGGCCTTAAAATCCTCCCCCTGAACGGTGGTGACCTTGACCGAGGTGGTTTTTTCAACCAGGTGGTTGTTGGTCAGGACGTATCCGTCGGAGGAGATGAAAAAGCCCGCGCCCTGGGCTTGCGCCCGGAACTCGCGCGGCTGGCGCTGGCCGCGGGGCTGGCCGAAAAATCTCTCCCAGAAGTCCTCGAAAGGCGAGTCCTGGTCGAACCCGAACCCCTCCTGCCGGACCACGCGCTCGCTCTCGATTTTGACCACGGCCGGGCCGATCACTTCAGCCACCCAGGCGAAATCCGCGTCGACCTTCTGCGCGTCCGGGGCGGCGAGGAGGTCGGAGCCCAACAGCGGCTTTTCGCCCCCCGGGAACGCGGACCGGCTCGTTTTTTCTTTATCGGGCATGAGCACCAGGACGTATCCGGCGGCCAGAAGCCCGAGGAAAAAGCTGGCCAGGGCTATCCAAACGACTTTTTTCATCTCAATTCCTCCACATCTCTTTTAAGAAAAACAATTTAGCACATCCGCCGCCCTTTGACAATTCGGCTCTCGTCCCTGAAATTCTCGATTGTTTCTCTTGGAACTCCAAATTGGTCCGGATTATTCATAGAACTTAAGAGACCAGGGGGGAGGGCTTCGGCGCCTGGGATGGCACACTCGGTAAGCAGGCCGGCCTGCCCATACAAAATGGAAGAGATTCACATATGAGAAACGGCCGAAAACCGGCCGGGGTTGCAACCTCCTCCCGGGCGGAGTATCATCCGCGGGGAGCGGAGATCCGACATGAAACTGAGAAGAGGGTTGCTCGTCGTCCTGGAGGGGATCGACGGGTCGGGGAAATCGACTCAAGCCCGCCGGCTGGTCGGTTCCCTGCGCCGGGCCGGCGTGGACACGGCGTTCTTCCGCGAACCCACGCGGGGCCCCTGGGGCCGCCTGATCCGGCGGAAAGCCGGATGTCCGCGTTCCCTGACCGCGGAGGAGGAGCTTTTCCTCTTTCTCTTAGACAGGCGGGACAATGTCGAACGCAACTTGAAACCCGCTCTGCGGCGGAAGAAAGCGGTCGTACTGGACCGCTATTACTTCTCCACGATCGCCTACCAGGGGGCCAGGGGGATCAGCCGGGAGCGGATCCGGCGCCTGAACGAGCGCTTCGCTCCGCGGCCGGACCTGGTCTTCGTCCTGGATGTTCCTCCGGAGAAGGGCTTGGGTCGGATCGAGGGCCGCCGCAGGCGGGAGCCGCTCTTCGAGCGCAAAGCCTACCTCAGCCGCGTCAGGCGGAATTTCCTGGATTTCAAGGGCCCGGCCCTTGTCCTTCTCGACGGCCGCGGCGACCCCAAATCCATCGCCGCCGCGATCCGCAGCCGCATCTTCCTCCTCCTTCAAAAAGCAGCCGCAAGCTGACCCCCCACTCCTCTGTTTTTCTTTCATCACTCTCATAGAGAAACGCGGCGGCAAGCTTAAGCAATGTTCATCGGACTGGCTCTGGAAAGAAGGGCAATGAGGGGACGTCGAGTGAACGGCGTGAAAAACCCGAGCGGGAGCAAGGGGCAACCCCACCGTCCCCAATCCCCGTCGTTCTGGAAAGATGAGAGCCGCCGCGATTTGTCTTCACCCGCGTTTCTGTTGTATCCTGACCCTATGACCGACTGGAAACAATTTATCCTGAAGATCAGGATCCGCAGGCCCGCCGGGGAAAAAAGGGAGAAGATTTTCAAGGTGATGGGCCAGACCTGCCTCATTCTCCTGGCCGCCGTCCTGGGCCTGGGGTTAGGCGCTTATTACGCCGTCACGCGTAATTTGCCCGCGGTCGACGATCTCGAACACTTCGAGCCTTATATCATTACCGCCGTCCTGGGCGACGACGGCAGCGTCGTCAAGGAATTCGCCGTCGAGCGGCGGCTCGAGGTGCCCTACGAAAAGGTCCCCCAAGTCCTGTTGCGGGCCATCATCGCCACAGAGGACCCCCGCTTCTTCAGCCACCGCGGGGTGGACCTCATCGGCATCCTGCGCGCCGTGAAGGAAAACGTCTTCGTCCGGCGGGAGGGGAAGCCCCAGGGCGGGAGCACGATCACCCAGCAGCT
>CAZFTV010000227.1:0-2811 GCA_964521765.1 uncultured Eubacteriales bacterium | reverse complement strand
CTTTCTCCAGCCCGCGAAAGAAAGCCACTCATATTATAAAACAAAAAATCGGTTTGTAAAGGGAGAAATAATGTTTTTTTTAATGACGGCCGGAGCCGTGGTAAAATCTCCGCGGACAGTAATTTGGGGTGAATATGGAAGACAAAAAAATTGAGATCAAAGTGGATGAGAACGTGGCCCTGGGACAGTACTCGAACCTGGCGGCTATCCGCCATTCGAGGGAGGAGTTCATTTTTGATTTTGCCTTCCTCTTCCCGGACGGACCCATGGGCAAGCTCGTGGCGAGGCTCATCCTCAGCCCGGCGCACGTCAAGCGGTTCCTGGAGGCGCTGGAGGCTAACGTGAAACGCTATGAGGAAAATTTCGGCCCCGTTACGCCCGCCGAGGTGCCGCCCTCGGTCGGGTTCGTCCATTGAGAAGCGGGCGCCCTCGGCAGGAGGCCGGACCGGGCTCAGGACTCGACGGCGTTTCGGCCCGAAACCTTGGCCCGGTAGAGAAGCGCATCGGCTTCCTGGAGAAGGGACTCGGGCGTATTCAAGCCCTCCCCCCCGACGGGCCGGCTCGTTACGCCAAGGGACAGAGTTACATTCAACGCGCGGCCGTCCGCTAAAACGAAAGCTTCGGACTGGATGCTTTCTTTCAAACGCACGGCCGTCTGGCGGGCTTCGTCCCGGTTCGTCTCGGGCATGAGCAGGATGAACTCGTCTCCTCCCCAGCGGGCCAGAGTGTCCGTCTCCCGGATGGAGCGGGCGCCGCGAAGGGCGACGGATTTTAAGACCTCATCGCCGGCGGCGTGCCCGTAGGTGTCGTTGATCAGCTTGAAATGATCGATGTCCATCATCAACAGGGCGAGGGGACGGCGCGAGCGCCTGGCCCTGGCCATCTCCCCTTCCAGGCATTCTAGGAATTTTCTCCGGTTGGCCAGGTTGGTCAACGGGTCGAGCGTGGCCAGCTGCGCCAATTCGTCCCTTTGTTGCCTGATCTTGCCGGTCTGCGTGTCGACGATTCTCTGCAGCTTGACGGAAGGCGGGTCTTGCCTCCTAGATGTCCTTCTTTCGCTCGCTTGACAGCCCGCAGCGATTCTTATATTACTTGAGCCAAGCGGTCTTGACGCGGAACGGAGAGGACTCCGGATCCTGTCGAGGAGGTGACAACCATGCCATACGCGTACACGAATTCCAGGGGCACGACCTTCTATCTTCATTCCCGGGAGGTGACGTTGAGGGGCGGCCGGACCCAAAAAATATTTTTTTTCGCCAAAGATGTCCGACCGGACGCGCTGGACAGCCTCCCCGAGGGCTACACGGTCCAGGAGACCGTCAAGACAGGCATGCCTATACTGAAAAAAAAATAGAAGGACCCGGCCGGGCCATGAATCGCACGGGCAGAACGCTCGCTCTCGCGCTCATCATCTCCCTTCTCGCCCCGGGAGCCTGTCGACCCGGGAAGGAAAGCCGCGCCGGGAAGGACGGACGAATGGACGTGGCCGTCATTCCCAAGGGGATGACGCATGAGTTCTGGAAATCGATCCAGGCCGGAGCCGTCCGAGCCGGGCGCGAGCTGGGAGTGAACATCCTTTGGAAAGGCCCCCAGAAAGAGGACGACAGGGCGCAACAGGTCACCGTGGTCGAAGACTTCATCAGCCGCGGCGTGGACGGCATCGTCCTGGCCCCGCTTGACGACCGGGCTCTGTGTCAACCGGTAAGGGACGCCGTGGCGGCCGATATCCCCGTGGTCATCATCGACTCCGGCCTCCAGGGCGGGGATTATATAAGCTTTGTGGCTACAGATAATTATCGCGGCGGCGTTCTGGCCGCGCACCGCCTGGCGGAGCTGCTTCCCCGGGGAGGGGACATCTTCCTCGTCCGCTACCAGGAAGGGTCGGCCAGCACCATGGAGCGCGAGCGCGGTTTCCTGGAGACCATCGAGAAGGAATACGGCCGCCTCAGGATTCTGGTCCAGGACCAGTATGCCGGCTCGACCACCGAAACCGCCTACCAGCTCCTGGAAAATCTGCTGTCCCGTTTTCCCGGAGTCAACGGCATTTTCTGCCCGAACGAATCCTCGACCTTCGGCTGTCTGCGGGCGCTCCAGGAGGCCGGCCTGGCCGGCAAGGTTATGTTCGTTGGGTTCGACAGCAGCCCCAAGCTCCTTCAGGGCTTGAGGGAAGGTCACATTCATGGCCTGGTTCATCAGGACCCGGTCAAGATGGGCTATCTGGGCGTGACGCAGATCGTCCGCCACCTGCGGGGGGAGACGGTCGATGCCCGCGTGGACACGGGCGTCTATCTAATAACCGGGAAAAACATGGAGGATCCGTCCATCAAAGCCTTGATCAACCCGGATTTTTCCGTCCTGGCCCATGACTGAGCCCTCGGGCGCCCGTTCCGTGCCTCAACCTTCCATCCTGGTCATGCGGGGCATTTCCAAAAGCTTCGGGCCGACACAGGCCCTGCAGGAAGCGGATATGGAAGTGGGGACCGGCATGATCAGGGCGCTGATCGGCGAGAACGGCGCCGGCAAGAGCACGTTGATGAAAATCCTCAGCGGCGCGCTTCGGCCGGACCGGGGATCGATGTTCCTCGACGGCCGGACTTATGCCCCGGCCAGCCCGCTCGACGGCCGTCGAAGGGGAGTCAACATGATCTACCAGGAGCTCAACCTGGCTCCCGACCTGACCGTGGAGGAGAACATCATGCTCGGCCGCGAGGGGCATTCTCTGGGCTTCCTCCGGAGGGCCGAGATGCGGCGCCGCGTCCGGGAGGCCCTGAGCCTGGTCCGGCATCCCGAGATCTCCGCCGATACTCCCGT
>CAZFTV010000226.1:2491-2815 GCA_964521765.1 uncultured Eubacteriales bacterium | reverse complement strand
CGGCTTCGGAGTCGTCGAGCGTCCGGCGGACATCCTCGGTCCGCTTCCGCAGCATAGCGCGCAGGGGCTTGAATAGGACAAAGGCCAATCCTCCGAACAGAACGGCGAAATTTATGACCTTGCCGATAAAATCCAGGCTTCCTCCGCCGTGACCGGCGCTCTCCTCGGCCCCCCACAGCCCGGGAGCCGCGGCCAAAAATAAAACGATCAGCCAGATCCCCGGCCTGACGTTCATGGCAGCAGTCTCCGCTCGATCCTCTCCGCCAAGTCGTCCGTCTGTTTTTCCAGGTCCCTTTTCAGATCCTCCCCCCGGGCCGCCACCTC
>CAZFTV010000226.1:0-2463 GCA_964521765.1 uncultured Eubacteriales bacterium | reverse complement strand
CCACCAGGCGCCTGGACTCGGCGCTGACCTCGGCCAACAGGCGGCTCCTTTCCCCGCCCGCCTCAGCGGCCAGGCTGTCCCGGAGGCGTTCCGCTTCGAGCCGGGTCCGGCGAAGGGACTGTTCCACGTTTCGAAGCGATTCCTCGCATTCCTCCCGGCTGTGCCGCGTCGCCCGGCGGGCATCCTGGAGCCGGCCTTCCCGCTCGTCAATAATTTTCCTCACGGGCTTCCAGAAGACTCTGGTCAGGACGATGACCAGGACCCAGACAATGAGGAAGACGAAGAGCGCGGTGATGTCTACGGAAAGCATAGCTGTTCAATCATTTAGGGACAAAAATGAAGCCTCAAATTAGCATGATTGCCCCGAAAAAGCAAGGCGGGATGCTATTTTATGGAGTGCGGCGACATGCCGCCGCCTTGGAAAGCGGCCTCATGAGGCCGCGCTCCGAAAAAACCGAGCGCCGCGAATCACGCCCGGCGCCGGCTGTATAATAATGAATTTTAGCCAGCGCCCCCGGGAGTCAAGGAACGTAAATATTTTTCAGCCTGGGCGCGTTGGTCGGGGCTCAGCTCGTCCGCATATTGTTCGAGGCAGATCCTCATGTTCTCGCTCGCCGCGCCAAAATCCTCCAGCCTTACGAGAATCACGGCGAGATAGAAGTGATACTTGCCCGAGGGCTTCAAACGACAGGATCGCTCCAGAAGCTCCCGCGCCCGGCGGTCATTCCCGCTCTTCGAATAGAACAAGGCCAATTTGAAGAGGAATTCGTGGTCATGGAGAATATCCTCTTTGGTGACCAAGCCGTCGTACACCCGGACGGCTTCGGGGATCTTCTCTCTGGCGGTGAGCAGTTCGGCGTACTTGATCAGGAGGGAGATGTTTTCCGGCTCGATCTTCAGGGCGCTCTCCAGGCTGGCCTGGGCCGCGTCCGGGTCCTCCAGGGCCGTGTAGGCGTCCGCCATCAGGATGTGGGCGATGGGGTTCGCCGGGTCTTGCTCCAGAATCTGCCGGCCGTGGGAGATGACCAATTCATGTTTTTTCATGACGGCATAAAGCTGGGCCAGCTGCATCCGGGACCCGACCTCGGCGGGGAAAGCGGATATGGCCTCCTCCAGGGTTTCGATGACCCTCTGCCGCTCATTCCGTTTTTCGTACAGGCGCCACAGCCTGGCATACAACGCCGGGCTTTTTTCAACGCCGTTCTCCCGGAGGAAGCGGTCGATCTCACCCCCGATGTTCCGAGAGGGGGTCTTCTCCAAGGCCTTGAAAAAATCCTTCAGCTTGCCGTCCAGGACGATCCCCTCCTTGGGGTCGGTGTTGCCCGCCGGCCGGCTCGACCCCGAAGAGGCGGAAATGTAGCCCAGGGACTGGAGCTGGCGGACGTCTTCCGCCGTCAGCTCCCTCCTGGCCCCCGCGCTCACTTCCGTGTGGGACGACACGAACGACGCCAACAGTCCGTTCAACCGGCGGGCCAGGTCCGGCCGGGCATCGTGGAGGTTCTCTTTCTCCCCGGGGTCCCGGCTTAGGTCGTAGACTTCGGGCCGGGGAAGGGAGATGTACTTGAAGCCGCCCTCGACGACCCCGGTCAGGGGCGCCCAGCCCAGCTCCTCGAAGCCGTACAGGCTCTCCAGGTAGAGCGGCCGCGGCGGCGGGTTCTTCGCCCCGCCTCGGAAATACGGGACGAGGCTCCGGCCGTGCATGTCCACTCCCTTCTCCAGGCCATAAAGATCCAGGAGCGTCGGCAGGATATCGATCAGGTCGACCCTGTCCTCGACCGCCAAGTTCTTGGGCAGAAGCGTCTCATGGGAAAGGATCAGCGGGACCCTGATGTTCTCTTCATAACAAAAAATCGCGTGGCCCTTTTCGCCATGCTCATCAAAGGCTTCCCCATGATCCCCGACGGCGACCACCAGCGTCTTGGACCGCAGCCCCATGGTATCGAGCGCCTCAAGAATTTTGCCGATCTGATGGTCCATGAATTCCACTTCGCCCAGGTAGAGTCTCCAGGGGTTCTTTTCCTCGGGCCTCTTCCGGTATTTCTGGGGCGGCGCATAGGGGTCGTGGGGGTCGTAAAAATGGACCCAGGCGAAAAATCGATCGTCCTTATGTTTCGACAGCCAGTTGAGGAACCTGCCGGAGACGACGTCCGCCGTGATCTCCGTGTTGAAAGAGTTCATGATTTTGTAGCTGTCGAGGGAATCGTCGTATTCGTCAAACCCCTGTTTCAAGCCGAACCGGCCGAGGAGGACATAGGAGGCGACGACGGCGTAGGAGGCAAAGCCCGCGTGTTTGAGCCTCTCGGCCAGGGTCAGCTCTTCCGGGGCCAGAGCGTAGCGGGCGTTGTTCCGCACCTGATGGGCCAGGGGCGTGCGGCCCGTGAACAGGGAGCAGTGGGCGGGAAGCGTGAGGGGAACGGGCGAGGCGCAGTTTTTAAACATGGCCCCTTCACGGGCCAGACGGTC
>CAZFTV010000225.1:0-2825 GCA_964521765.1 uncultured Eubacteriales bacterium | reverse complement strand
TTGATACAAGCGATGACTAACACGATCGTATCCCTCCTCTCGAAATATTCTCAGGCGTTCCCTTGAAACCTGCTCCCATTCGCACCAACATCAAGAACAAGACGGCTTATTGCCTTTATTTTCGAATAAAGTTCAGGGAGCATGCTCGCTCAGGATTCGCCCTGCCGCCGTTTTTCCATCCGTAAATCAATATCTCGAGGGAAAAGCGATTAAATGGTTATACGAGCTGCAAATAATACACAAGACGAGATCGGGTTGTCAATGCTCCGAATGGCCCCGTTTCAGGACAGTCATCTTCTCCATTATCTGCCTCTTTTAAAATGACATCGGCGAGAATCCGGTATATGATTCTATATTGATATAATTCCATTCTTAGTTGTGTCCGCGAAGGAACATGAACCTGTCCTTGCCCGGTCTGCTCTGTCGGCGCCATGGACCGCATCCTTTTCAAGTGGCTGTCGTCCATGGCGGCCCAGGCGCGGCGGGGGAGATGGCGCCCCTGGCCGTGGAACTGGCCAAGAAACGTGGCGTGCTGGAGCCGTTCCAGACCGAGAACAGCTTCTTCGGACAGGTGGAAGAATTAGCCTCTTGCCTTCTCGACGCGGGCGAGCCGCCCCTCGTTCTTATAGGCTTTTCTTGGGGCGCCTGTCTGTCGCTCCTTGTCGCCGCTCATAAGCCTGCACTTGTAAGAAAATTGATCCTTGTAGGTTGCGGACCTCTCGATGTTTCGGATGCGCAGAAGATCGAGGAAGCTCGGCTCGGCCGTCTTCAGGAAAAGGAAAGGGCGGAATATCGCGATGTGGTGAAGATCCTGGATGGCGCCTCTCCCGGGGACAAGGCTGCGGCGCTGGCCCGCTTGGGGGAGTTGGCCTTAAAAACCGACTCCTTCGACCCATGGGAGGGTAAGGGCGGCAGCCCGCTGCCCAACGGATATAAACACAAGGATTTCAGCCGAGCCCTGAAAGAAGCCCTGGAATACAGGCGGAGCGGGCGGCTTCTCGAGGCGGCCGGCCGCCTCCGATGTCCGGTCACGGCCATCCATGGAGATTATGATCCTCATCCGGGGGAGGGAGTCCGGAAGCCGTTGTCGGGAGCGCTGGAGGATTTTCGGTGGATCCTCCTCGAACAGTGCGGACACAAGCCCTGGATCGAACGGCGGGCCAGGGATACCTTCCAGCGCATTCTCGATGAAGAATTAAAAGCAGCGAGCTGACAGTGGGGCTTGAACACGGTTCAAACCGCTAGATCTCGACCTTGAACAGCCCCTTGAGCCCCAGGCCGAAGACCAGGGACAGTACGAAAAAGGCCAGCAGCCAATGGATGTGAAACCCCAGGAGGCTCAGTCGATTTACCGGATAAAAGAGCTCAATGGAAGTCACTCCCAGGCCTGAGGGGACGGGTTCTTCGGCGGGGTTGAACACGCGGTCGAAGAATTTTCCTGACGGTTTTCGCGGAGAAAGGGCCCGCAGTTTCGAAGCGTCGATGTCCAGGGTTTTGGCGAGTCGGCCTCCCCGCACATCGAGCGTTATGACCGCCCGGCCGGGCGCATTCGCCCGCACCCGCCAATCGACCTCGTTTTGTTGAGTTTCCCCGCCCTCTTCGTCGCGCTCTTCCCCGATCCGCAGGACAGGCGTCTCGACCGTGAAGTGAGGCGAAGGCCGGATGGAGATCTCGGTGTCCACAGGGCTGATCCCCGCGGCCATCTTGACCTTGAGGATCGCCTGCTCTCCAGGCTGGAGCGGCCGGCAGCCGAAACGGACGTTGAGCTGCTCCAGGGTGAGGACCAGGGGGACGATCATCACCAGCAAGGGCTTGAGCGTGTAGCTCAAATAGCGGAAGTTCTGGAGGAGGACGCCGCCGAAGGCCTAAGAGGTGGCCCCGATGCTGTCCTTGAACAGGCGGAACTCCAGCAGGTGGGCTTTGATCCGGTCCTTGGTCCGCTGCAAGCCCGCCTGGTTGGAGGTCAGCTTGAAGACGAGGAGCATGAACAACCCCGTGAGGAGCGAGATGAACACCTTCGCCGCCCATGGATTCAAGGTCCCCCAGGGGGGCGCGTGAGAATGTCGAACACGGCGTTAAGAACGCTGTTTACGGCCCGCATGGTCCCCGAATCCTCCTTCTTGCTTGCGCCGCTCGGAAGCTCAGGAGATGTAGCCCAACCCCTTGAGCTTTTTCTTGATCTCCTCCTCGGAGTCCGACTCCTCAAGCTTGGACAGCTCCTTTTCCAAGCAATGGGTGATGAATTCCTCGGGCGAAGCGTAGCCCGAGATCCTGGCATATTTTTTGACCTTCTCCAGGAGGTCCTTGTCGAGCTTGACCTTGGCTGTGCCCATGGCTTTCTCCTTTAAAATATCGAGCGTCCCCTCATCTCCTCGAGCCGGTCGATGCCGAACAGGCTCAGGATCGAGGGGGTCAGGTCAAAGAGAGCGGGCGAGGCGGCCCGCACGGGGCGGTTGACGGCCAGGATGCCGTGGAGGAGTTGGGGCGCGCCCATATGGTCCCCGCTCCACTTCTCCAGGTTGTCTCCGAAAACCTCCCGGGGCATGCGGCCGGTCGGCGAGCCCCAGGAGATCCGGTAGCCGAGGTCGAACCCCAGGAGGATGTCCGGAGCCTTTGCCTGGAAGGGGCCGTGGCAAACGTCCTTGGACAAGAAGGCCTTGAGGATGGCCCGTCGACCTGTCTTGAGGTCCACGACCTGTTCAAGCTTCGAGGCGATCTCCTTGAGCAGGTTATCCGCTTCGGAGCCGGGCCGGACGATGCCCTGCGCCTCCCGTCCCCGGAGGTTGAGGTACAGCCCGTTCATGCCCAGGCCGTAGGCGCGTGTC
>CAZFTV010000224.1:2177-2856 GCA_964521765.1 uncultured Eubacteriales bacterium | reverse complement strand
TCGAAGGGCCGCTGGCCAGACCGCGATTGCCGTTCTTGCCGTCCGCCGCCGGTAGCGCAGGCGTCTACAGCCGCTTTGAGCAGGGCGACTTTGGCCGCCGCGGTCCAGCCGGCCTGGGCGTTTTCCGGCGCTCCCACTCGGTCCACGTAAAGAAGCGAGCTGACCTTATCGAAGGGAAGAGCGGCCAGGAGGGGAGGGTAGAGATGAAACTCGAAATCGATGACCGCGGGCCCGACCAGGCGGAGGACGCGGCCGGAGGCCAGGTCGAAAGCCGCCCCGGCCAGGCCCAGGTACTCCTCGAAATCCCAGACCCCCCACTTGGTGCGGTTCCAGGCGTGCCCGACCTCGAAATGAGAGGCGACTCCGCCGAGACGGTCGAAGACCTCCGCGAGGAACCCGCGCCAGCCTCCGGGTTGCAGGACATCCTGGCGCCGCTGGAGGAGGGCGACGGTCAGACCGAAACCCTCCGCCTTGAGTCTCTCCAGAAATCTGGCGGTCTCCTCAAGCCTGTTTCTCTCCCAGGAAGCCACCCTGACCAGGATTTCCACGGCTCCGGTCTCGCGCAGCAGCCTGATGACGTCTTCCGATGCGTCGGCCCGAGGGGAGACGGCCAGGCCGCAGGCGCGGCCGATGTCCGACGGGTCGAGGAACTGGCGGCGACGGTATCGCCGGTAAAGCG
>CAZFTV010000224.1:0-2164 GCA_964521765.1 uncultured Eubacteriales bacterium | reverse complement strand
AGGAACTTTTTCAGGTCGGCCCAAGCCAGCCGGAAGTAGCCGGGCGTCCGCCGCAGGTGGTGACGCAGCCGCTCCCGGCGGGGCGCAACATTATGCGGCTGGTCGGCCAGGTCATTCCACTCGAATGGAAAATCCACCTTACTGCACTCCCAGCTTCCTGGCCAGCGCCCTCAGCCTCAACGCTTTCTTGACGCGGACCCAGGACGCATACCACGATTTTCTGAACCCGTACCAAAGGGCGAAAAACCTCCCGGGCGCACGGCCGGCGCCATAATAGGACAGGAAGGTTCTTCGCGATTCCCGGGGAATGCCCAGCCTGACCAGGTTCGACGCGGCGCGCCGTCCCGCCACGCGTTTCACGACCCGGACCCTGTTGGTGTCGAGAAGATGGAAGACATATCCGCCCCGGCCGTCTTCGGCGGCGAGGACGTTGCCGTCGGACAGGTCCCGGTGGAGGACGCCCCGGTCGTGGCACGTCCTTAGGAAATCCGCCAGCGAGCGGAGCAGGCGGTCCAGGTCGCCGCCTTCAAGCGCGATGAACAGCTCCCGCACCTCTCGGACGTTCGGCAGTTTCTCGGCGAGGAAATAACCCTCGGTTATCATCCCCGCCCGCCGCCTCTCAAGATAGGCCAGGGGCCGGGGCGTTGGGATGCCGCGGTCCAAGAGAGCTCTCGCCCCGCGCCAAGCCTTGAGGGCTTTGGAGGGCAGGAAGAGGGTCTTCAGCCTGTCAAGGCCCCTCGGCCGGAATTGTTTAAGGACCGCCTCCAGGCCTGCGCGCCCCGGGACATCCAGGGCGAGGGCAGCCAATCGGTTGCGGCCCTCGTGAATAACGCTGCCCCGGCTCATCAATCCTCGGGGATCCGATAGAGCGGCGAGAAATGCGGGACTGTGAACGGAGGCGTCGACAGCGCCCCTGAACCTTCCCAGGACGGCATCTCTCGCTTCAACAGAGCTGCTCACGGTCCTCCCCTTCCCCCGCGCCCGGAGATCCCGGAGAGGAGGTCGAGAAGCCGTCTCCCCAGGGGAAGCGTCGAGTAATGAAGCCGCGCGAGCTCGTGTCCGTTCGCCGCGAGCGAGGCGCGGAGCAGGCTGTCCGCTTTCAGCTCCAGCACCGCCTCGGCCAGGGACTCCGGCCAGGGCGGGTCGCAGAGATAGATGTTCTCCCCATGGGCGAAAAACTCCTCGACGGCGGCAGTCCGGGCGGTGACGACCGGCCGGCCCAGGCCCATGGCCTGAAAGATCTTGTGGGGCACGACGCGCGCAGCCTTCTCCGTCCGGCCGAAGATGCCCAGGCAGAGGTCGGCCTGCTCGAGGCGGCCGGGCAGGTCCTCCAGGGCGGACCAGCCGTCGAAAATGACATTGTCCGCTCCGCATTGTTTCGCCAGGGCAGCCGCCGCGGCACGGGTCTGGCCGTCGCCCACCAAGCGGAAGGAGACGGAGCGGTCTCTGCGGCCGACGATGGCCGCGGCCCGAACGATGGATTCCACGCCGTGGAGGGGCAGGAAGGAGCCGGTGAAGAGGACCGGGAAACCGCCGCCGGCGGACGGCGCGGGGGGTAAACAGCCGGTCGTCATAGCCCACGGGCACGACTGCCGTCCGCCGCGGCGCCAGCCCAAAGCGGGACCGGAAATAATCGGCGTGCGCCGCCGTGTCGGCCAGGACAAGGTCGGGCAGCCGGAAGGCCAAGCGGTCGATCGTCAGGTTCCACCGGGCTTCGACCGAAGAGGGGGGCTTTCTCCTCCAATCCAGGATCTTGGTCTCGTACCTCGAGGCCAGGGGGTCGTGCACGAGACGCCGGCCGAGGATCGCGGACGTCAGCCGGGCGAGGGGAACGTCTTTCTGCCTGAACTCCGGGACGAAGACGACATCGGCCTTCCGGGCTTCGCCGAGAGAGCGGAAAAAAAGGCGGGGATAGCGGAGCCAGAATTTTTCCCTGGCGGGTACGCGGCATTCGATCATCTCGGCGCCGTTCGCCCTCAGCCCCTCCCGGAGCACGGCGTTCCTGGGATAGCGCGGGTCGTAGGCGCCGAAGAAGCAGACTTTCACGCTAAACACTTAACCTCAAGGCCCTGATAAGTCAAGGCTTGCGCAGTTGTTTCTCCTTTTGTGTGATTCATAGCGCAAATTGAAGTGGGGTGGCGCGGCCCAGGGCTCCCTGACGGCC
>CAZFTV010000223.1:0-2894 GCA_964521765.1 uncultured Eubacteriales bacterium | reverse complement strand
GAATAGCCGCGGCCTGAACGCCATGTCGTTTTCAGGGTGAATGAATCAGGGCCGCGGCGGGGGGGAGAAACGATAGCAAATTTTATTGAACGGGATACAAAAGTTTGAATGTCCTGTCCGGAATGTCCCTATTTATGCAGCGCTATCTTCTTGTTATCAATTAAATTATAAATCGTAAGTCATTTCGCAAATCTGGCATGTCTTTTGCACATCTCTAGATGCATGTTGGGTGAAGGCAAGGCATCGATGTTTCCGGGCTGCCTGCGGGGCGCGGCAACCATTCATTCAAAGAGGAAGCCGATATGAACAAGCGCGTCCAGGGACTACCGAAAAAAAGAGCAGGCCTGAGTCCGGCCGGGCCGGACGACGACGCCGGGCCAAAGTCTCCCCTGACGGACGTTGCTATGGCGCCCCGGCTCAAAGACAGAGAAAAGCTCCTTGACGGCTTAGCCGATAGGATCGTCACCCTCCTGGATCAAAACGACGGATTGAAGCCGACCTTCAAGCAGATTCTGCGCTTCCTGGAGCGCTGCGTCCTGGTCAAGTCGCTCAACAAGCACAGCGGGAACCAGAGGCTGGCGGCTCGTTTCCTCTGCCTGAAGCCCACCACGCTCTGCGCCAAGCTCAGGAAGCATAAGATTCAGGTCCAACGGCAATTTATCGACGCCTCCTATCCATCCAAGGGAAATCCGGTCATCGACCCCGACCACCCGATCTTCTGGTAGAGACGCAACCCCGTCTTTATAGAAGGCCGTTGACGAGGGTCACGGCCGAGGCGGCGTCTGGGGCGTAGCCCCGGGCGCCGATCCCGTCGGCATACTCGCGGGTCAGCGGAGCGCCGCCCACGACGACGGGCGTGCCCAGCCCCGCGGCGCGCAGAGCGTCGATGACGCCCTTCATATGGACCATGGTCGTGGTCAGGAGCGCGGACAGGCCGACGACGTCGGCGCGCTCGGAACGGGCCGCCTCGACGAACCTCTCCGGGGGGACGTCCGCGCCCAGGTCCACGACCCGATACCCCGCTCCGCGGAGCATCATGCCCACCAGGTTCTTGCCGATGTCGTGGAGGTCGCCCCTGACCGTGCCCAGGACCACCACGCCCCTGGGCTCGACTTTCTCCCTGACGAGATGCGGCTCGAGCCGGGCCAGGCCGGCGCGCATGGCGCGCGATGAGACCAGGACCTCGGGGATGAAGATCTCGTTGTTCTTGAACAATACGCCCAGGCGCTCCATGCCGGGAATAAGCCCCGAGTCGAGGATCCTTGCCGCGGGGGTTCCGGCCCGAAGGGCATCCTCCACGAGCCGCTCGACCCCGTCCTTGTTCCCCGCCAGCAGGGCTTCCTGGATTCGCTCAAACATGAACAACTCCTCAACGGTCTGGGTAATATTTCAAGAATCAAACAGCCCTGTCAAGCTCCCTAAAAAAGCGTTTTTAAAAGTATTGTGCTAATGGAAAGCGAAAGGTATGATATTTTTTATGCCGGGTTTCAAGGTGGGGATCGACAGTTACTGTCTCCAGCCTCTGGGCCTCTCCCATTTCCAGGTCCTCGACTGGGCCGCCCGAAACGGCGCCGAAGGCGTGCAGTTCTCCGAGGGCTGGCCTGAGGAAAAGGGCGACCCGGACCCCGGTCTACTCGACGACCTGGCCGCCCAGGCCCGGGACATGCGCCTTTACCTCGAGTGGGGCGGCGGGCAGCACATCCCCCTCGACCTCACGACCAACGCGCCCAAGGACATATTCGACTCGAACCGCCGCGCGGCCGAGCAGGCCCGGCGGCTCGGCGCCTCCACGGTCCGCTCGTGTTCGGGCGGCCTAATGCGCTGGAAGGAGGAGAATCCCCCCACTGAGGCCTACCTGCAGGAGGCGGCACGCGCGCTCCGTGAACAGGAAAGCATGCTCCGGGACAACGGCGTCGTCCTGGCCGTGGAAACGCATTTCGAGTTCACGACCTTCGAGCTGCTGCGGCTCTTCGAAATGTGCGGGGCTTCGCCCGGCGGCGTCTTCGGCGTCTGCCTGGACACGATGAACCTCCTGACCATGCTCGAGGACCCGCTCTCCGCCGCCGGTCGGGTCCGGGATTGGGTCGTGACAACCCATGTCAAGGACGGGGGCCTGATGCATTACGATATCAACATGCTGTCCTTCACCGCCCCGGCCGGCAGGGGCGTTGTGGACCTGGCCGGCATTTTAAAGCTCCTCTCGGAAACGGGCCGCCCGCTCAACCTGACGATTGAGGATCACGGCGGGAGCTTCCTTCTGCCCGTGTCAAACCGGTCTTTTCTCAAGAAATTTCCGGACATGCCCCTCGAGGAGTGGGACCTGCTCCTGAAGCTCGTGGCCGGGACCGAGAAGCGCCTCAAGGCCGGCGAGCTCCAAGTCCTGGAACGGGAGGACTGGCCCGAAGTCTGCGAGGACCGGGTCCGGGAGGACATCCGGACGGTTAGGGATATCGTCCTGCGGCTGAGGTTCTCAGCGTGAACGGACACGAGCGCTTCAACCTGAAGAGCGCGGATGAGCTGCGCGAGATTGCCCTTCGGCTGGGCTTGCATCTTCCCTTCTCGGACGACGTGGACGCGCTTCTCCGGCCCGTCAACGTCGGGCCTCTCAAGATTCCCAACCGGCTGGCGGTCCATCCCCTGGAGGGAGCGGACGCGGGTCCCGAGGGAGAGCCCTCGGAACTCACCCTGAGGCGCTACGCCCGCTTCGCCGCCGGCGGAAGCGGCCTGCTCTGGCTCGAGGCCGCGGCCGTCGTGCCCGAGGGCCGCTCTAACCCTCGCCAGCTTCTGATCACCCGCCGGAACCTCGACGCCTGGAAACGGCTCGTGGACCGAACTCGCCGGGCGGCCGAAGTGTCCATGGGCAAGAATCACCGGACAGTGCTCATCCTCCAGCT
>CAZFTV010000222.1:0-2909 GCA_964521765.1 uncultured Eubacteriales bacterium | reverse complement strand
CCAACATGCCGACCTTGCCCGTCTACGAACTCCCGGGGAGCTCCGACCTCAAGCGCAAGATCACCTGGCCGCTGTGGATCGCGGGCGGCGTTTCGTTCCGTCCGGTCCCGCGCCTGCTCCTGAGCGCCGACGTCCACTGGACCCAGTGGTCGAAGCTCGATAGGATCACGACCGACTACCTGGAATCCGCCTGGCAAACGCTCGTGGAAATGAGCGGGCTGGACGTCCGCGTCCTCGCTTGGAAAGATGCGACCCAGCTCCGTTTCGGGGCCGAATACACATTGAATGCGTCGACAGCCCTGCGGGCCGGATACTATCACGACCCGGCCCCGGCGCCGCTTTCGACCCTTAACGTCCTCCTCCCCAGCCATACCTATAACGCTGTGACCCTGGGCGTCGGCAAGAACATCGCCGACCTCCAACTCGACTTCGGCCTGGAATATCTAATGGGGAATACGCGGACGGCGGTCATCGGTCTGCCGGCTGAAGGCATGCCCGGGACCTACGGCATGAAGATCGTCGTTCCGACGGTGTCGGTCAGCTATAAGTTCTAATTATTCATAATGAGGAAGAGAATGGAAATGAATTTCATCAAAAAAAGGGTTTGGAGTTCATTCATTCTCGCCATCTTGTTCGTCGTGAAACCGTCCTATCCAGATTCAAGGCTTAAAATGCAAAAAATCGAGATGGATGAGAAAGAAACCGGCTTTTATAAAGCTATAACGGATATGGCTATCACCAACGATAAATTAATTATCGCTGACTTTTTTAGTAACCAAGTCCTTTGTTATAAATATCTAGGGGCAAAGGCTGTGTTTTCGAATTTAATCGGACGGCCGGGCCAGGGGCCGGGAGACATCCAAAAACCCATAGCCTTATCGGCTTTTAAAGATCGTGTAGCGATCAGAGACCAAGAAAACGTTTCTATCTTTAGTACAGATGGCGAGTTCTTTTATAAATTCAAACAGTTTTCCCCAATTATCGACCATTTGATGAACGACAGCCGAATCTATTATTTATCCTCAAATCCATCCAGCAAGTTTTTGATAAGTGTCCTCAGTTTAAACGGGGAGTTGCTTTCTCAAATTCTAGAAAAACGACTGTGGGTGAATTCGGGCGAGCTTACGGCATTGAATTCTTTCCGAGAGAGGCTCGTCTATGATGGCCATATTTGGTCTGATGGGAAATATTTAATTTATGTGAGCAGGTATTTTGGAATTATCGAAAAATATTCCCTCTCAGGGGAGTTATTATTGAAAAGAGATATATCTGAGGACCTCGGTAATAACGCCAGAACTAAATCGGCAGTAAACAGAAGGACTTTAATTCAAAGTCGTGAACTTAAGTTGGACAAAAAAGGGTCGCCCGGCTGCTATGAATTGTTCCTGGACTCCTATTTAGATGGAGAATATTTATACCTTCTTCTGAGTCAATATGATTTATTGAATAAGAAGCCCATCAATAAGGTTGATATTCGCCGAATCAATACGAGCGACCTTAAGTTATCCGCATCATATTCAGTTGAGCTTAAAAGCAAAGAGAGGTCATCTGAACTCTGCGTCAGAACAGTTAATCACGAGCCAATATTTGTGGTAGATGTTCAATCGGAAACAGGACTGGAATTATATGAGTTATATATTGATAAATGACTATGAAATATGAATAAAACGGGCCGAAAAGAGGATGCCTCTCTTTCCCGAAAAGACCGAGAAGGGCTCTTTTTTTTATGGGAAGAAATGGAGAGCATGCGGGAGTTTAGAAAGCCCGCGCAGCTCGTTTTGGGCGGAATAAAAAAATGGCTAGGGACGGAATCGAACCGCCGACGCAAGGATTTTCAGTCCTTCGCTCTACCGACTGAGCTACCTAGCCATGGGCGTCCGGCTTGCGCCGGACAGCCCGACCAGTATATAAATCCGGCCTTCTAAAGTCAACCTTCCAGCGGCTGTCCCATCCGTGATGGACCCTCTGGGCAGCTGGCCGTTATCTACCGCGCGCAGGGGTGTTCCCAGAGGAGGCCGGGCAAGAAGGGGGACACGTACCGGAGGGACATGTCCCCCAAGGGCCAGAGCCGAGGGGGTCGTTTGAACGAGCATAAGCGGTGATCTAGTCGGGCAGCGTGACGGACGAGGGAGTCAGATCGAGCGGATAAGGGCGGTGGCGCAGGGGCGATGCCCGGAGGAGGGCGTAGGAGGGCCGAAGCGGGCACGGATGTCCTAGAAGAATGGGGACACGTACCGGAAGTACATGTCCCCATTCTTCTAGGGCAGAGCGAGGCCCGGATCCGAGCGGGTTTGGCGCGCCGGGCCAAACCCGCGACCCGACGGAGCGGCACGCCCCGAGCCTAGAAGTCCTTAGAGCGAGATCTGCTCCCGAGTCCGGCGCGCTGACCGGCGTGAAGAATCACCGCAGCGAACGAAGACGATCCCCGAGGCGAAATTGAAATGGGCGGGTCGATATGTTATTCTGGCCGCTGGAGGAACCCGCCGAATGGATGAACAGGAACTCAAGGAGCTTCTCCTCAGGGAAAACGCCGAATTCCGCAGGGCCCACGACGACCACGGGGACTGCGAACGGGCCCTCGACGCGATCCGCGCCAAGACCCATCTTTCGGCGGCCGAGGTCGATGAGGAGCGGGAGCTCAAGAAAAAGAAACTCGCCCTCAAGGACCGGATGTACCGGCTCATGTCGGATCACCTCAGGACGCGCTAAGGACCTCGATGGCCCAGCCCAAGTCCCGGAAACCCCGTCTGGCCCTCGTCGGCTCGGATTCGCTCAAGGGCAAGGAGATCGTTAGCATCGCTCGGGCCCTGTTCGTGGAGCCTTGACCGAGAACGCCAAACGCGTCGCGAATAAAGAGGAGCTCATCTCATGATCCTAGGCATGACCGGCTTCGCCGAAAGGAACTTCGC
>CAZFTV010000221.1:0-2966 GCA_964521765.1 uncultured Eubacteriales bacterium | reverse complement strand
CCCGAGCCCCGCCGGGGGACGGCGGCCAGGCCCGGCAAGAAAAAAGAAAATGATAACAGTCCTCAACCGGCAGCGCCGGCACCGGATCCGACCGATAAGGTATAGGCGCCTCCTGGAGAGGCTGGTCCGGAGACACCGGCTTCGAAATATCGAGGTCTGCCTGTCGTTTGTCGGCCTGGGCCGCATGCGCAGCCTCAACCGGAGATTCCGGAAGAGGGATGAGCCGACCGACGTCCTGAGCTTTCCCCTCTCCGTCCGCCAGGCCGACGGCCGGCGCCATCTGGGAGACATCGTCATCGCCCCGGAGAAAGCGTGGAGACAAGGCCGGCAGCTCGGCCACGGCCTGGAGCGCGAGCTCGAGATCCTGACTGTCCATGGTTTTCTGCATCTCCTGGGCTACGGCCACTCCGCCCGGATGGAGCGCGAGGAGCGCGGGGCCTTGGAGCGAGCGCGGAGGACATCCCGCCGATGAATGGACACGACCTTCTGTGGCTCGCCCTGGCCGCGGTTTTTCTGATCGCGTTCTCCCTGTCGCTGCTGCGCATCGCCCTGGAGGCCTCGTCCGTCATCTCCTTCAGCCGCTTCCTGGAGGACAGGGGGACGGACAAGGCGATCCAGGAGCGCCTCCTGCGCATCTACGAGCCCGTGTTCGTCGCCTCGGGATTCCTGAGGAACATTTTGCTCATCGGGTTCCTCGTTCTCCTTTCGCTCCTGATGCCGAGAGGCGGCCTCCGGCCCCTCTGGCTGTTCCTAACCGCGGCCGCCGTCTATGTCATCGTCCTCGACTGGATCCCCCGCGTCATCACCGCCCTGAGCCGCGGCCGCGTGGTCGTCCTGTTCCTGCCCCTCTTCCCCCTGATCCACTTCCTGTCCTCGCCCTTCTTTCTCCTCCTGGGCCGCCTGGGGACGGAAGACAAAGAAAAAATGGGGCGCGAGGCCACAGACCCGGAGATCGATGCTTTCATCCAGGGAGCCCACGAAGAGGGCATCATCGAGCCCGGCGAGGGCCGACTGCTGCGGAGCGCCGTCGAGTTCGGGGACACGCTCGTGCGGGAGATCATGACCCCCCGCCGGGACATGGTCTGCATCCCCGAGGAGGCCACGATCGACGCGGTCCGCACCCTGGCCATCGGGGAGAAATACTCCCGCATCCCGGTGTACAAGGACAGGCTGGACAACATCGAGGGCATCATCCACGTCAAGGACCTGCTGGCCTTCTCCGAGGACGAGCACAAATCCCGTTCGATCCAGCCGCTCATCAGGCCGGTCCATTTCGTGCCCGAGTCCATGAAAATCGACGAGCTTCTCAAGGATCTCCAGCGACGCAAGGAAAACATGGCCATCGTCGTGGACGAACACGGCGGCGTTTCAGGCCTGGTGACCCTGGAGGACCTGCTCGAGGAGCTCGTGGGCGAGATCCAGGACGAGTACGACCAGGAAGAAGCCCTCATCCAGCAGAACAGCCCGGACGACCTCGTCGTCTCCGGCGAGGTCAAAGTCGAAGAGGTGGAGGACCTGTTTGACGGCCTGGACCTCGCCCGGGACGACTACATCACCATGAGCGGATTCATCACCCATCATCTGGCCCGCCTGCCCCGGCCGGGAGAGCGGCTGACGGTCAGCGGCCTGGAGATCGAGGTCCTCGAAGTGGACCAGAAGCGCGTGATCAAGCTCCGCCTGCGGAGGAAGCCGAGGCCGCCGTCGGAGCCGGAAGGATCATGACCAGCGTCAAGAAACTGACGCGAAAGCCCGCCGCGGCGAAGAGAGCTCAGCCGAAGCGCGCCTCCCCTGCCCCGCGGCCCGCAGAGCCCGAGACCAGGGCGGGGCACGTGGCCCTCATCGGCCGTCCCAACGTCGGCAAGTCCACGCTCCTCAACCGCCTGCTGGGCCGGAAGGTGGCCATCGTCTCGGACAAGCCCCAGACGCCCCGCCTCAGCCTGCTGGGCATCAAGACCACGGAGCGGGGCCAGATCGTCTTCATCGACAATCCGGGCATCCACAAGCCCCTGCACAAGCTCAACCGGAGGATGATGAGCTATGTGGACTCGTCGCTCGAGACGGCCGACGTCGTCTGCCTGCTCATCGACGCGACGTTGAGCTTCGGCCAGGGCGACGCCTATGTCCTGGAGATGCTGGGCCGGACGACGAAGCTCGTCTTCCTTCTCATCAACAAGGTGGACGCCGTCCGCAAGGACCGGGTCCTGCCCCTGATCGACAAGTACAAGGACCTCTACCCCTTCCGGGAGATTATTCCCATCTCGGCGCTGAAGGGGACGAACCTCGACGTTCTGGAGCGCTTGCTTTTTGAGGCTCTGCCGCGGGCGGAGAGGATCTTCCCCGAGGGCAGCCTCTCGGACCAGTCCGAGCGTTTTTACCTGGCCGAGCTCATCCGGGAGAAACTCCTCGACCGGGTGAAGATGGAGCTGCCTTTCGTCACGGCGGTCTATGTCGACCGCGTTGAGCGACGGGCCGCGGGAGAAAGTTCCGAACGTTCCGCCGGAAACGAAACGGATGAAGAAGCGGAGGCTCTCGCCAAAACCGGCGGCAAGCCGGGCGATGCCGATGCCGACGAGAAAAGCGCTCTGAATTTGAATTTCGCTTCCTTAGCGGGCGAGGATGAGGGCGCAGGCCCGGTCGATGCGGGAAAGGCGGCCGGGAAGGGCAGGGACCTCGAGGAGTTCTCCCCTGACGCGGAAACGGAGGGCGGCGACAGAACGGCGATGCAGAAAACGCCCCTCCGCGCCGCGCTGCCGGACAGGCCGCCGGGCTACCGCGAGGGGCGGACGATCGACGGCCAGCGCAGGCGGGATTTGCCCGTGACTTATGTCCAGGCCTCGATCTTCGTCGAGCGGCCGAACCACCGGCAGATCATCATCGGCAAAGAAGGCCTGGGAAAAACAAGAAAATTATTTAGAATAAACGTATAAAGAAAAGACTTATTATTATTGCTTAAATAATTTCTGACA
>CAZFTV010000220.1:0-2978 GCA_964521765.1 uncultured Eubacteriales bacterium | reverse complement strand
GCCCCCAAAAACGGCGTAAATTACTGATAATATTAGACTCGCTGTGGTCCGACCCTGGTCTGACCCCCCCCGGTCTGACCCCGGTCTGCAATCTAAAGCGCGGGAAAGCCTATTTCTTTAGTTCCACGACGTGATCTTTTTCGAACTTATACGTCACTCCCGACTTTTCACAAAACGCCAGCCCATCCTTATCGAACTCGAGGCGATTTCCGGCCTCGCTGACCCACCCCACGATCTTCGCCGGACATCCGACGACAAGCGCGAAATCCGGGACATCCTTGGTCACAACCGCTCCGGCTCCGACGAACGCGAAACGCCCGACGTTGTGCCCACACATGACCGTGCAGTTGGCGCCGAGCGTGGCCCCCTCGCGGACGATCGTTTTTTTGTAATGCTCCGTGCCGACTTGAGGATACTTGCTGCGCGGATTGATGATATTCGTGAAAACGATGGACGGCCCGCAGAAAACGTAATCCTCGAGCGTCACTCCCTCGTAGACCGAGACGTTGTTTTGGATCTTCACGTGGTTCCCGATGACGACGTTGTTCCCGACATTGACGTTCTGCCCGAGGATACAATTTTTTCCTATCCGGGCTCCTTTCTGGATATGGCAGAAATACCAGATTTTTGTTCCTTCGCCGATGGTGACGTCATCGTCCAAGTACGAGCTTTCGTGAAGGAAAAAGCCCATCGTCTTCTCCTCAGTCTATTTTTGCCGCGCTGAAGGATGGTAATCGCCCTTCAAGCCGATCGGCTGGGCGTTACGGATATCGGAGACGATCTCCACGGAGGGTCTGGCTACGTCTAGGCCGAATCCTTTCCCCCGTAGGGCCTTTTTGTAGCTGATCGTATGAAGGTCGGCGAATCCGCCGGAGAATTCGAATTCCTTGCCGCTCACCCGCAACGACCGAAAAGTCCGTTTCTCCTCCGCGCGCACAGCCGCGGGCAAATCATCGAAGCGCAGCGACAGGAACCAGCGGACACGAGCGTTCTGGAGTTCCAAGAATCCCGCCGCCCGGTCCCCGCTCAACAGATGGACCACGTTTTTCTGCACAGGTCCGAAAATCCACTGTAGTATGTCGAAGAAATGTATCCCGATGTTGGTGGCGATGCCGCCGGATTTTTTAATGTCCCCTTTCCAGGAGTAGAAATACCAGGGGCCGCGCGCGGTGACGTAGGTGAGATCGATGTCGTATTTCTTGGGAGCCGTAGCGGACGAGGTCTTATCCTTCATGGCCGTGATCGAAGGATGATAGCGGAGCTGAAGGATGGTCAAGATCCGATGACCCGTCTCCTTCTCTATGGACTTGAGGGCCTCGATGTTCCAGGGATTGAGGACCAGGGGCTTTTCGCAAATGGCGTCGGCCCCGATCCTCAGGGAAAACCGGATGTGGGCATCGTGGAGATAGTTCGGCGAGGCGATGGAAACATAGTGGATCCGTTCTCTCTCCCCCTTCCTTTTCAGCTTTTCAGCGTGCCGATCGAAACGCTCGAACTCGGTGAAGAAGCTCGTTTTAGGGAAATACTGGTCCAGGACGCCCACGGAATCGCTCTTGTCGAGAGCGGCGATCAGGGCGTTGCCCGTTTCTTTGATGGCCTTCATGTGGCGCGGAGCGACGTAGCCGGCCGCTCCGATCAGAGCGAAGTTTTTCATCGGTTCCCTCTCGTCCGATAGAAAGAAACGACAGCTTCGACAACATGTTCTCTCTGCTCGACCGTCAACTCGGGATAGACCGGGATCGAAAGAACCACTTTGGCAGCCTGCTCAGAAGCCGGAAAGCTCCCCGCGACATAGCCGAGATCCTTGAAACAACCTTGGAGGTGGAGCGGGATCGGGTAGTAGATCGCGGAGCCTACGCCGGCCTCTTTCAAATGGGAATGGAGGTCATCCCGGTTCTTCGCTCGGAGCGTGTATTGGTTGTAGATATGATAATTTTTATTGCCGCTTTTCTCATACACGGCGGCCGGAGTCTCGACGAAGCCACTTTCGACCAAGCCCGCTTCTCTGAAGCGCCGATCGTAGTATTTCGCATTCTCTCGCCGTGCCGCCGACCAGCCGTCCAAGTATTTCAGCTTGACGCTGAGCACGGCCGCCTGAAGGGCGTCTAAGCGGAAATTCCCGCCCACCATCAGATGATCGTAGGGCTTTTTCGCCCCGTGATGGCGGAGGGCCCTTATCTTCTCCGCAAGTGCGGCGTCATCCGTGACGACCATCCCCCCGTCTCCGAAGCAGCCAAGGTTCTTGCTGGGGAAGAATGAGAATGCCCCGGCCGCGCCCATGGACCCCGCCTTTTTTCCCCTGTATTCCGCGCCAATCGACTGAGCCGCGTCCTCGATTATGTGGATCCCATGGCCCCTTACGATCGCGAGTATCGGGTCCATGTCGGCGCACTGACCGAAAAGATGGACCGGAATGATGGCCTTTGTCCTCTTGGAGAGGGCGCGTTCGATTTGCTTCGGGTCGATGTTGAACGTCACCGGGTCGATGTCCACAAAAACCGGGATTGCCTGCATGCGGGCGATGACGCCGGCCGTGGCGAAAAACGTGAACGGCGTCGTGATGACCTCGTCTCCCGGCCTGATATCGAGGCCCATGAGGGCGACGAGGAGCGCGTCCGTCCCGGAGGAAACGCCGATCGCGTATTTCGTCACGGAATAGGCCGCGACCTCTTTTTCCAGGCCTTCGACCTTGGGTCCCAGGATGAAAGACTGGGATTCTACGACTTCATCGATAGCTGATCTTATCTCGTCTCGTATTGGATAATATTGGGCCCTAAGATCCAGCAAAGGGACTTGCATGCCCATTATCTGCGTCTTGGAACCGAGCCGTTACTCCGCCTTGGAATAGTGATAATACTGCCTGGCATAATACCCGTCCTGCTCGACCAGATCCACGCCGTTGAGGATGACCCCTAGACACTTGAGCTTGTGGGCGTCGAGCTTCTGCTTGGCCTGCTTGAGAGCCGGTATCGGGGTCT
>CAZFTV010000219.1:2704-3009 GCA_964521765.1 uncultured Eubacteriales bacterium | reverse complement strand
CGAGCAGGAGCCAGAGAAGGACCGCCAGGAAGAGCGAGAACACCTTCAGGCCCCAATTCCTGAGGAAGACGTTGCGCAGCAGCTTGCCGATCATTTTTTGAAGTATCCCATCAACCGGTTCTTGAGCTCGTCCCGGCCGGCCATTTTTTCGATCTTGCCCCGGATGGCCACGGACACGGTCCCCGTCTGTTCGGAGACGACGACCACCGCCGCGTCGGTTTCCTGGGACAAGCCCAGGGCGGCCAGGTGGCGGGTCTGAGTCTGAAATTCTTCGCCCAAATTGTGCGACGCGGGGAGCGGCAGGG
>CAZFTV010000219.1:0-2668 GCA_964521765.1 uncultured Eubacteriales bacterium | reverse complement strand
CCTGGATGATGACCGCGCCGTCATGGAGCGGGGAATGCGGGAAAAACAGGCTGACCAGCATGTCTTTGTTCAAGTCGGCGTTGACGCGCGTCCCGGTCTCGATGAAGCTGTTGAGGGAGATCCCTTTTTCCAGGGCGATCAGGGCGCCGATCCGGCGCTGGGACATGTATTCCACGGCCAGGAAAAGATCGGGCATCTTCTGGTGGAAAGTCGTGATGGTCAGAGGGCGGCGGATCGTGCCGGAGCCGATGCCCGTCAGGAACCTCCGGATCTCGCCCTGGAAAAGGACGATGATGGCGATGATGAGATAGGTGATGAAGTTCTTGATCAGCCAGTGGGAAGTGACGAGGTTGCCCCACCGGGTGAGGATGAACAGCAAGCCGACGATGCCCAGGCCGATGGCCATCTGGTAAGCTCGCGTGTCGCGGATGAGCCGGAAGAAAGAGTAGAGGATGAATGCCACGAGGATGATATCCACCAGGTCCAGGAACTTGGCGTGGGTCAGGGCGCGGAGCATGTCAGCCGGCATGCCGCACCTCGCTTTCGTCCGGCGGGCCGGCCTCCCGCCCCTCGGCCAGGACGGCTTCCGCCGTCCGCACGGCGCGGCTCACGGCCAGGACGTCGTGGACGCGCAAGATGTGGGCCCCCCGGACGACGCTCAAGACGGAGGCGGCCAGGGTGCCTTCCAGCCGATCCTCGGCCGGGAGGTCGAGAAGGGCTCCCAAAAAGGACTTGCGCGAGGGCCCGACGAGAAGGGGGCGTCCCAGGTCCCGAAAAACGGACAGGTTGTTGATCAGAGACAGGTTGTCGCTCAGGCGCTTGCCGAAGCCGATTCCCGGGTCGACGATGATTCTCTCCCTCTCCACGCCCGCGGCCATGACGGCCGCCTCGCGCTCCTCGAGGAACTCCCTGACCTCGGCTACGACGTCGCCGTAGGCGGGCGCGCTCTGCATGGTCTTGGGCGTGCCCAGCATGTGCATCAGGACCACGGCCGCGCTTCTCGATGCGGCGAGCGCGAGGAGAGACGGGTCGAAGCGGAGAGCGGAGATGTCGTTGATGATATCCGCCCCGGCGTCGAGCGCCGCCTCCGCGACCGCGCGTTTCGTGGTGTCGATCGAGATAAAAACTCCGGTCTGACGGCGCAGGCCGCGCAGGACGGGCAGGACGCGCCGCAGCTCCTCCTCCGCGGGAACGGGCTCGGAGCCCGGGCGGCTGCTCTCGCCGCCGATGTCCAGGATGTCGGCGCCCTGCTCGGCGAGCTCCAGGCCGCGCTCCACGGCTTGGCCCGGTTCGAGGAACTTCCCGCCGTCGAAGAAGGAGTCGGGCGTGACGTTGACCACGCCCATGAACCAGGTCCGGACGCCCAGGTGGTGAATCGCGCCGCGCAGCCGGAGTTGTGCTGTCCTTTTCACCTTGGCGTCTTTGTTTTGCCCTTCTGTCCGCTCTTCTTGTCGGACTCGGTATTCGGATTGTCGGCGGGAATGGCCCGGGCCGACGGGGCCGCCGAAGCCGCCGGGCGCCCGTTCTTGATGAGGTCGGCGATTTCCTCCGAGCTTAAAACTTCTTTTTCCAGCAGCGCGTCGGCTATGAGGAGGAGCTTGTCCTTGTTCTCCTCGAGGATCGTCTTGGTCCGGTTGAAGTTGCGGAGGATGATCTTCTTGACCTCGTCGTCTATGCGCTCGGACGTCCGCTCGCTGAAATTCTTGTTCATGGCCAGGTCGCGGCCGAGGAAGATGAGATCGTCGCGCTCGCCGAAGGTCACGGGCCCGAGGTCGGACATGCCCCAGCGGCAGACCATGTTGCGGGCGATCTCCGTGGCCTTCTCGAAATCGTTGGCTGCGCCCGTGGTCGTCTTGTTCAGGAGGAGGTTCTCCGCGACGCGGCCGGCCATAAGCACCGAGAGCTGGGCCTCCAGGTATTCCTGGCTGTAGGTGTACCGGTCGTCGAGCGGAAGCTGCTGGGTCGTGCCCAGGGCCATGCCCCGGGGGATGATCGTCACCTTGTGGATGGGGTCGGCCTCGGGGATCAGGCTGGCCACCAGGGCATGGCCGGCCTCGTGGAAGGCCGTGCTTTTTTTCTCCTCGTCGCTGATGATCATGCTCTTGCGCTCGACGCCCATCAGGACCTTGTCCTTGGCGCTCTCCATGTCCTTCATGGTGACGTTGTCCTGGTTGAGGCGTGCGGCGAGCAGCGCACCCTCGTTCACCAGGTTGGCGAGATCCGCGCCGGAAAAGCCGGGGGTCGTGCGGGCCAGGACCGAGAGGTCCACGTCCGAGGAAAGGGGGATGCGTTTGATATGGACCTTGAGGATTTCCTCCCGGCCCTTGACGTCGGGCATGTTGACCACAATGCGGCGGTCGAAGCGGCCGGGGCGGAGGATGGCGCTGTCGAGGATGTCGGGCCGGTTGGTGGCGGCGATGAGGATGATGCCCTCGTTGGAATCGAACCCGTCCATTTCCACGAGGAGCTGGTTGAGGGTCTGTTCGCGCTCGTCGTGGCCGCCGCCCAGGCCCGCCCCGCGCTGGCGCCCGACGGCGTCGATCTCGTCGATGAAAATCAGGCAGGGCGCGTGCTTTTTGCCCTGCTCGAAGAGGTCGCGCACCCGGGAGGCGCCCACGCCGACGAACATCTCTACAAAATCCGATCCGCTGATGGAGAAGAAGGGCAC
>CAZFTV010000218.1:1271-3020 GCA_964521765.1 uncultured Eubacteriales bacterium | reverse complement strand
CTGTGGACCGAAAATCCAGTGTGCCGCCAGGAGAGAAGGCGCGCGGCCCACTCCGGGCTCAGCAGCTCCTTGCGGACAAGCGCGGCCAGGACCTCCCGGCTGAAGATCTCCTCGAGCCTGGAGTCGTCAATACAAGAGACCTTGCGAAAGACGCCCGCCTCGTCCATCCCGCCCTCGGTCACCAGAAAATGCAGGTGGGGGTGAAAATTTATCCTGTCCCCGAAAGTCTGGATGGCGGCGATGACGCCTGGGGCGAGCGCGCTTCCCGTGACGGCCTCGAAATACCGCCCCAGGGCCCGCAGCGCCGCGCGGCAGAGCTCCCCCAGCAGCCTGCGGTCGTACTTGAAGAACAGCCGCAGCCTCTTGGGCACCGTGAAGACGACCTGGCGGTGCGGGACGTCCAGAAGGAGCATCTCCCGCATCCACTCCCCCCACTCCTCCAGCCTCTTGGCATGGCACGAGGGGCAGAACCCGCGGGTACGGCAGGAAAACATGACAAGACGCTCCTCATGGCAGTCCGGGCACCGGATGCGGGCGAATCCGCAGCGCGGGTTACCGCAGTCCAGATACCGCTCGACGACTTCCTTGACGACCGACCGGAAATATCCGTACTCCCGCTCGAAGCGGCTCTCGTACTCCGCCAGGAAGCGCTCGAAATAGTGGAACAGCACCCCGTAGAGCACCGTGCGCTCCGGATGCCGGGGACGATACACTCCCGCCATGGCGGAAGACATATCCCCGGAAACGGGCCAACATCACGGACAGGGCCGATCCTTGAAAAGACAGCAAGACTCAGGCCCTCGAGTCAGGCGCCGGGAGGCGACGCCGTCAACGGGCGTTGACGTTCAGCGGGAAGGAGCGGAAACGGCCGGCGACAGTCCGCCAAAATAAACGGCCTGCGCCTCGCCGGATCTAACTTCGAAGCGTTCGGGGCGTTATAGAAAAACATGAGCTCTGATGGGATAAATGGGCAGGGGGTCACCCCCCTTTTTCCGGCTCTCCCGGCCGTTCCTAATAGGGCCGTGAAGCGCCCCGGCCGAAAAGCCTGGGGGGGGCCGCCTTTTCCCGCTCCGCCATCCGGCGGGTTTTTGAATTGAAGCGCCGGGACCTCGCCAAGCCTCTGCTGGTTCTCGTCATCCGAAGAGATTTTTGGGGCGAATACGGCTCTTCTTGCCTTCAAAAAACCGAGAATACGAGGCATTTGGACTCGGCCCGACCTCAGGCTAAGAAACAGAAAGATTTCCGTCCCAAATCAGTTTAAAGCGAACCAGTTCGGAATCGCGCCTTCGTTGAGGAACGTGTCGCCGTTGCAGGTGAGGGGGGCCGCGTCGCGCGCCGCGCGGGAAATGATGAGATCGGAGCGCGCGTTGACGCCGCGATTCCGGTATTTCTGGAAAACGGCGTCGGTCATGACGTCAAAGTAGGAGAGCAGCCGGCCGCCCTCCCGGACGGCGATGTCCGACCAGGTCTGGGAACCGACGTGGGTCCCGATCTGCTGGCCGGCGGCGACGGAATTTCCGACCACAAGGGAGGAAAAGACATTCACGTGAAAAATGACGAACGTCCGCGAGCCGGCCTGGATCCCGACTTGGGTTCCCACCCACTCCGGAGTCAGATAGCTGATCGTCCCGGACACTGGGGAAAAGATCTTCACCGGGTAGGAGCCGGGAACGAAGTAATGTTTCATGCTGCGGCAGGACTCATAACTGTCGGAATAATCATGCCCCACGCCCGAGCGGAAGCGGGAAA
>CAZFTV010000218.1:0-1261 GCA_964521765.1 uncultured Eubacteriales bacterium | reverse complement strand
TCCGAGTAGTCGTGCCCGATCGCCGAGCGGAACCTCGAGATCCGGGTGATTCGGGAGAGCTCGATGTAGTCCGCTGTGGCCTGGACCTGCGCCGGCGGATTCCCGCCCGAGTCGTCATCGGACGGCCCTACGGGAGACTTGCATCCGGCTTGGAAGAGCCAGGCGCTCAAGAACAAAACAACCGCCCCAATCCGTGTCCCGAGCCCGAGGATCTTCTTCATCGCGAATCTCTTTTAATAAGAAGATCATAATTGGAGTCGGGAACAGAATGCAAACGAACCTTCGCGGATAGCGCCTCGGAAGCTTAAGACAAGCTCAGAAAAACGTCTCCGATTCCGCGACAGGGGACCCCTCAGGAAAAGGCGGCGCGGCCCGGAGATGCTGGAAATTCTGGTACAACCTTGCTGCCCGGGTCGACGGCGACGCCGGCCACTTGAAATTGATGAATTTCGGGTATGCGCCCGGGGAGAAGGGCGGGTTCCTTACGGACCTCGATCCCGCGGATGAGCCGCACCGGAACACGATCCAGATGTACGTCCACTACCTTGTTGGATTTCGAAATAGGGAAATTATATCTCTGTCACTTTATTTCTTGCGGCCGCCCCGTGACTGATCATCGAACCGGGAGGTTCATCCGACGCAGAAGGGCCAGAAAGCGCGGGTCGGAACGGAGCGGGGCCCAGATGGGCCTGCCGATATAGATCAGGTTCCCTTCCCGGTTTTCGTAGGCTTTTTCGAGCCAATACATGGCTTTATCTTTGTCGCCGGCTTCGATATACTGTTGGGCAAGGCCCATGGTCCCGGTATGACTGGGGCTTTTCTCATAACGTGCCGCCCAGATATCGGCATCACGTCGCAACGCGCCCTTGAGTCCCGCTTCGGCGAAGCCCCGCTCGAGCGCCGCCAGGCGTTCCGGGTCATCGGCGCTATCCTTCCGCAGCAGAGAAAAAATCTCATCATGCCGGCCCAACATGAACAGAGCGAGATCCATTTGAGAGTTGGCGATGGGCGAGTCGGGCTGCAGGGAAAGAGCCTTGCGGGCCGCTGCGACGGCATCCTCGTACCGACCCACGAAGTTCAACACCCCCGCATACAATCCGTGGAGGAGTTCGTTGAATGGGTCCAGTTTGAGCCCCAATTCACCATGGATCACAGCCTCGTCAGGGCGCCCCGTGATGGCCAGGAAATGGGAATAATAGGCCTGGAGGGTCGCGTCGTTGGGGTTGAGCTCGATGGCCCTTCTCCACTCCGGTTCGGCGCC
>CAZFTV010000217.1:0-3058 GCA_964521765.1 uncultured Eubacteriales bacterium | reverse complement strand
AGGAGCCGGCCTCGCTGCGGAAGCAGGGCGTGTAGGCGGCGAAACGCCGCGGCAGGGAATCGGCCTCGAGGATCTCGTCCCGGAAATAGTTCGTCAGGGGCACCTCGGCCGTAGGAATCAGGAACCACTTGGTCCCCTCGAGCTTGAAGAGGTCCTCGGCGAACTTGGGGAGATTGCCCGTTCCGGTCAGGCTGTCTTCATTGGCGATGAAGGGAGGCAGGATTTCCGTGAACCCCGACTCCCGGCAGTGGATGTCGAGCATGAAATTGATGAGCGCCCTCTCGAGCCTCGCCCCCGCGGCCAGGGATACCGCAAACCGGGCGCCGGCGATCTTCGCCGCGCGGTCGAAATCCAGGATGCCCAGACGGCGGCCGATGTCCCAGTGCGGCTCGGGGTCGAAGGAAAATCGGGGCGGTTCGCCGAAACGCCGCACCTCGACATTGTCCTCCGCGGCGTTTCCGTCGGGCACGGTGTCGTCGGGGAGGTTGGGGATGTTCAACATCTCCGCCCGGAGCTTTCCGTCCAGGGCCCGGATGTTCTCCTCCAGCGCCGAAATGTCATCGCCGACCTGCTTCATCTCGGCGATCACGGCCGAGACGTCCCGGCCCTCTTTCTTGGCCCGGGCGACATCCTCCGAAGCCTTGTTGCGAGCGGCCCGGAGGTCCTCCGCCTTTTTCAGGAGCGTTTTGCGCTCGACGTTGAGCCGGGCCAGCCCGTCGGTGTCCAGCGCGGCTCCGCGACGCGCCAGGCGGCGGCGCGCCTCCGGGGCGTTGTCCAGGACCCACTTCAGGTCGAGCATCAGCAGGCCTCCTTTCCGTGTCCCGTTTCGCCGCTCCCTAATATATGTGTTTCAGGGAAAAAAATAAACTCCGGCGGCCTCCGGACGGACGACGGTCCTTCGGCGGACATCATCGGAAGCGTCTCCCGTTGAAAGAGATACCGCCGGCTTCGTTTGACCTGTCCGGGTCAATCCCTTATAGTGGTCCTGGACCAGCGGCCATGGACGATACGAAGGACGGTGGGACGTTTCGCGGATACATCCAGGTCTATACCGGGACCGGCAAGGGAAAGACAACGGCCGCCCTGGGGCTCGCCCTCCGGGCCGCG
This sequence comes from uncultured Eubacteriales bacterium, assembly GCA_964521765.1. GTDB lineage: Bacteria > Acidobacteriota > Aminicenantia > Aminicenantales > JAFGAV01 > JAFGAV01. The sequence continues at coordinate 1,951 of CAZFTV010000217.1, read as the reverse complement.
GGGCGCGGCCTGCGCACCTACATAGGCCAATTCCTGAAAGGCCAGGAGTACGGAGAGCTCCGCGCCCTGGCCCCTCTTTCCCCGCTCATCACCATCGAGCAATTCGGCCGCAAGGGATTCATCCATGTCGGCCGGGACCCTGACCGGGAAGACTACGACCGGGCGAGGCTCGGGCTGGAAAAGTGCCGCGCGGCCATGCTGTCCGGACAGTACAGCCTGGTCGTGCTGGACGAAGTCTGTGTGGCCCTGCATTTCCGCCTCCTGACCGAGAAAGACATCCTGGGCTTCCTCGACCAGAAACCGGAAGCCGTGGAGCTTGTCCTGACCGGCCGCTTCGCCCCGCAAGCCGTGCTGGACAGGGCTGACCTTGTGACCGACATGGCCTCCCTCAAGCATTACTATGACCGCGGAATCCGGGCCCGGGACGGAGTCGAGCGCTGAAGGGGGAACGGAGAGCCGCCTTGGAGAGGGAGAGGTTTGAGACCCTGGTGGAGGAAGCCCTGCGGGACCTTCCCCGCAGGTTCAAGAGGCATCTTCAAAACATCGCCGTGCTGGTCGAAGACTTCCCCCCCGCGAGGCCGCCCGGCTCCCGGTACGGCACGCTGCTGGGGCTGTATCACGGACTCCCCTACCCGGAGAGAGGAGCGACTTATGGAAGCGCGCTGCCGGATGTCATCGTCATTTACCGGAAGCCCATCGAACGCATCAGCCGGACCGATGAAGACATTCGACGCCGCGTGCGCGAGGTCGTTCTCCACGAGGTGGGGCATTACTTCGGCCTGAGCGAGAAAGACCTTCAAGACATCGAAAGCGAGGACCCATGAGCGGGAGATTCACGGGTATATTCGCCGCGCTGACGACTCCCTTTACCGCGACCGAGGAACCGTCCGTCCCTGATTTCCGGAGCAACATCGGGACCTATAACCGCTTCGACCTGGCCGGCTACGTCGTCCTGGGGTCGACGGCGGAGAATGTCTTTCTATCCGACTCGGAATCGGAATCGTTGACGGCCGCCGCCGTGGAAGCCGCCGGGCCGGGCCGGACGGTCATCGCCGGGACGGCTCGCGAATCCACGCGCCTGACCGTGGCCTTCACCAACCGTCTGGCCGCGTTGGGCGTCGAGGCCGCCCTCGTCCGCACGCCTTCCTACTATAAATCCAAGATGACGGCCGAGGCTCAAAAGGCCTATTTCCTCTCGGTTGCCGACGGCTCGCGCATCCCCGTCCTGATCTATCATTTTCCCCAGAACACGGGGATCACCCTGGACAGCTCCCTGATCGTCGAGCTGTCCGCTCACCCCAACATCGCCGGCATCAAGGACTCGAGCGGAAACCTGTCCGCGGTGGGAGAGGTCGTGCCCTTTGCCCGTGAGGATTTCGCCTTTCTCCTCGGCACGGGCAGCCTCGTCCTTCCCGCGCTGCTCATGGGGGCCGGCGGCGCCATCCTGGCCGTGGCCGATGCCGTGCCCGAGATGTGCAGCCGTCTCTATGGGCTCTTCCGGGAAGGCCGGCTGGAGGAGGCCCGGAAGCTCCAGCTCGACCTCGCCGCCCTCCATAGGGCCGTCGTTCCCCTCTACGGCATCCCCGGCTTGAAATTCGCCATGGACCTGCTGGGATACCGGGGTGGTGCGGTGAGAAGCCCCCTGCTTCCCCTGCCTGAAAAAGGCCGCGACGAGATCAAAGGCCTTCTGGCGCGGCTGGGACTCATTCCTTCCTGATAAACGCGCAACCGTCCTCGCCTTCGCTCAGAAGGGCGTTTCTTCTACTGCCTTGAAAAAACGACCGTGCACCCTGCTCCGACTGCGCCTTCCCCGTGTTGCCAGGACCTTCGGCTCCGGCAAGGCGGCCTGAAACCCAGGAGGCCGTCCTGTTACCGCTGCTCCCTTCCGGTCCTGACGGGGTTGGCAGGTGGCTCCTCGCCCAGGGCCCTGACCATCAACGCTTCCCGTCCC